>NZ_ALIP01000102.1:0-25312 GCF_000283075.1 Pseudoxanthomonas sp. GW2 | reverse complement strand
CGCGGTGCAGGCGGTGTTCGAACGCCGGCCGCAGGCAATCCGCAAGCTGTACCTGCTGCAGTCGCGGGTGCACGCGCTGCGCCCGCTGCTGGCCTGGTGCGTGCAGAACCGCGTCGGTTACCGCGTGGTCGAGGCGGAGGACCTGGACCGGCTGGCCGCCAGCTCCCACCACGAAGGCGTGGTCGCCGACGTGCTGCGCACCGCGCCGCTGGCGCTGGATGACTGGCTCGCCGCCCTGGCGCCCGGCGCCCCGGCGCTGGCGCTGTGGCTGGACGGGGTGGGCAATCCGCACAACTTCGGCGCGATCCTGCGCTCGGCCGCGCACTTCGGCGCGGCGGTGCTGCTGCCGGAGCGTTCGACCCTGGCCCTGTCCGGCGCCGCCGCGCGGGTGGCCGAGGGCGGTGCCGAGGCGGTGCCCCTGGTGCGCCTGCCGGACAACGATGCGGCGTTGGCGCGCCTGCATGCGGCCGGCTTCGCTTCGGCCGCCACCGTGGTGCGCGACGGCGAGGACCTGTTCGCGCTGCAGCCGCCGGCGCGCCTGGTCTACGTGATGGGCGCCGAGGGCGAGGGCATGGACCCGGGCCTGGTCGGTGCCTGCATGCACCGCGTGTCGATTCCCGGCACCGGTGCGGTGGAAAGCCTCAACGTCGCCGCGGCCACCGCGGTGTTCCTCGCGCACTGGGCCGCGACCCGGTGCTGAGCGCGCCCGGGATCGCCGCGCTTCAGTCGGACGCGGCGATCCGCAGCGGCACCGCCTGCAGGTGCAGCACCGCGCCGCCGCCGGCCGCCAGTTCCAGGCGGATGCGACGGTGGTCGGCATCGATGCGCCGTTGCTCGCGGACCACGTCGGTGGGCGTGGCGCCGTCGCGCCACAGGGTCAGGGTGTAGTCCGCCGCCGGCAGGAAGCCCAGGTCCAGCTCCATGCTGCGTGCCTGGTTGGCCATCGCGCCGATGTACCAGTCGCGGCCCGCGCGGCGCGCGGTCGCGATGTGGCTGCCGATCGCCCCGTCCAGCACCCGGGTTTCGTCCCAGCTGGCCGGCACGCGCGCGATGAATTCGGCGCCGGGGGCGTCGACGTACGCGTCCGGGCTGTCGGCGACCATCTGCAGCGGGCTGTCGTAGACCACGTACATCGCCAGCTGGTGCGCGCGCGTGCCCATCACCTGCGGCCCCTTGAACGAGATCCGGAACTGCTCCGGCGTGGCGTTGCGGAACCCGCCCGGGGTGTAGTCCATCGGCCCCAGCAGCATGCGGGTGAACGGCAGGGTCAGGTTGTGCTCCGGGGTGATGCGCCGGCTCCACTTGTTGTACTCGGCGCCGAGCACGCCTTCCTGGGTCAGGAACTGCGGCCAGGTGCGGTGCAGGCCGGTGGGGTGGTAGGCGCCGTGCAGGTTGAGCATCAGCCGGTGCCGGGCCGAGGCGCGCATCATCTCGTGGAAGAAGGCGACCATCTGCTGGTCGTCGCGCTCCATGAAGTCGACCTTGACGCCCTTGACGCCGAGCCTGGCGTAGTGCGCGAACACCTGGTCCAGGCGCGGCTGCAGCGACTTCCAGTGCGCCCACAGCCAGATGCCGACGCCGCGCTGGCGGGCGTAGCCGATCAGTCCCTCCAGGTCCAGGCCGGGCACCGGCCGGGTGATGTCGGCCCTGGGGTTGTACCGGCCGTCGCCGCTGCTGCCGACGTACCAGCCATCGTCGATCAGCATGTATTCCAGGCCCAGCGCCGCGGCGTGGTCGATGTAGCGGCGGATGGTGGCCGTGTTCATGCCCGGCTCCGGCACGTCCGGGGCCAGGCCGCCGGACCACCAGTCCCAGGCCGACTTGCCTGGGCGGATCCACGAGGTGTCGGCGATCGGCGTGGGCGGATTGAGCCGGGCCACCAGGTCCGACTCCACCAGTGCGCCGGGGCTGTCGCCCAGCATCAGCACCCGCCAGGGCGTGGGATGGCCGCCGGCGTCCACCTCGCCGCGCGGCAGCCGCACGGCCACGCCGGGTTCGTCCAGGCGCGGCGACAGCCTGGCCTCCACGCCCGGGCGGCCATCGCCGCGGCCGGCCAGGACAGGCCGGCATAGCGGTCCAGGTCGGCCTCGGCGATGGCGAAGGTGGTGCTGCCCTCGCCGGTGGCGCACACCAGCGGCAGGCCAAGCAGGTGGTGGGGGCGGATGCGCGAGGCGGCGACCGGGTCGAACTCGCCTTCGTGGCTGGTGCCGAAGCGGCCGAGGTTGAGCGCGTGGCAGGCGAAGTCGCGCGGGAACAGGAAGCCGGTCAGTTCCCCGTCCACCACCAGGTCGCCGCGCGCCGGGCGCGGCAGGCGGTAGCGCAGGGCGACGCCGTCGTCATAGGCGCGCAGCACCAGGCCCAGGATGTGACCGTCCGTGGTGGCCAGTTCGACTTCCAGCTGGCGGTAATGGTCGCGTCCTTCGCGCGACTTGCCCGCCACCAGTTCGTAGGGCTCGTCGGCCTCGCTGGCGCGGCTGCCGGCCAGGCGCAGGCCCTGGGCGATGGGTTCGCCGCCGCCCAGGCGCACGCCCAGCGGCGAGGGCGCGATCACCGCCTGGCCGTCGCGCGCCACCGACCATAGCGGGGCGCCGTCGGCATCCAGCTCGAAAGTGACGCTGTTGCGGCCGTCGGGCGACTGCAGCTGCAGCGGCGCGGATGCCTGGGCGTGGGCCGCAGGCAGGCCCAGCAGGAGGACGAGTACGGTTCGCAGCATGGCTGGCATTCGGCGGCTCCCTTCCTGGTGCAGGGGAGCGTACCCGCTGCCGCGGCTGGCGTCCGGCATGGACCGGTGAGGATCCGGAACACCTGCGCACCCGGCGCGCAGGCATGGCCCGCCGGGGCGGACTGCCTCCGCGGCGGTGCGCCGCGGAGGCCTTGCGCGATCAGTTCGCCGGCCGCGGGGTGGCGCCCGGCTTGCTGCCGAAGTCGCCTTCGGCCTCGGCCGCCAGCCAGGCGAATACCGCCCAGGCGGCGACGTTCTGCTTCAGCGCCTCCGGGTCGATCTTGTCGAGGGTGTCGTCGGCGGTGTGATGCAGGTGGAAGTAGTCGCTGCCGTCCTGGGCCAGCCAGGCCCAGGTCACGCCCTTGGCCGACAGCGGGATGATGTCCGGGCCGGGACTGCCCTGGCCGGGCGCGTCTCGATGCCCAGCGGCGCCAGCGCCTGCGCGATCTGGCGGGTGGCGGCCTGCGCATGCTCCGGCGCGCCGGTGTTGAAGGCGTAGATGCGGCCGGCGCCGAAGTCGCTCTCGGCGGCCAGCTGGTGCACCGCGATCTCGCCGGCATGCCTGTCCGCGTAGGCCCTGCCGCCGACCAGGCCTTGTTCCTCGTTGGCGTAGGCGACCACGCGGATGCTGCGCGCCGGGCGCCGCGGCATCTGCTTGATCAGGCGTGCGGCGGCCATGGTGATGCCGATGCCGGCGGCATCGTCCACCGCGCCGGTGCCCAGGTCCCAGGAATCCAGGTGCGCGCCCAGCAGCACCACTTCCCTGGGCTTGCTGCGGCCGGTGATCTCGCCGATCACGTTCTGCGAGGTGTATTCGCCGTCCCAGCCGCAATCCAGCGACAGCCGCACCTTGACCGGACCGCGCGCGGCCAGGCGCGCCAGCTGGTCGGCGTCGGGGATGCTCAGCGCGGCCGAGGGCACCGGGGCAAGGCCCTCGTCGAAGTGGGTGATGCCGGTATGCGGCACGCGGTGGCTGTCGGTGCCGGCCGAGCGCATCAGGAAGCCGATCGCGCCCTTGCGGATCGCCAGCGACGGGCCGCGCGAACGGATCGCGCCGCCGGGGCCGTAGCCGCTGCCGTCGCGCGCGGCGGGCATCTGGTAGTCGACGAAGGCGATGCGCCCGGCCAGCGAGCCCTCCGGCGCCGCTTCCAGCGCCGCCAGGTCGGGGAAGCGCACGATCTCGGCCTCGACCGTGCCGCCCGGGCTGCCGCCCAGGGCGGTGACCGCCAGCGGCTGCGCGTTGGCGCCGACCACCGCGGCGCTTTCGCTGCGACGCTCCCACTTCGGGAAGGTCACCGGCTCGGTCCACACCTTGTCGAAGCCCAGCTCGCGGAACTTGGCCACCGCCCAGGCCACGGCGCGGGCGTCGGCCTCGCTGCCGGCGATGCGCGGGCCAATCTCGGTGGTCAGCGACTCGGTGACCTTCCAGGCGGTGTCGTCGGCCAGGGCCCGCTCGCGCAGGCTCGCGGCCTGTTCGAGGGCCCGGTCGGGGATGCGGGTTTCGGCGGCGGTCGCCGCCAGCGGGACCAGCAGGGCGGCGGCAAGCAGGGCAAGGCGCATTGCGGCGAGGCTCCGGCGTTGGGAAAAGCCGAGCCTAGCAAGCCCCGCCGGGCCGCTCCCGTGCGCTTGGTCACGGGAGCGGCGGGTCCGCTCAGCGCTGTTGCAGCGAATCGCGGATCTGGCGCAGCAGCAGCACTTCCTCGCTCGGCTCCGGCGGCGCGGCCGGGGCTTCCTCTTCCTGCTT
This sequence comes from Pseudoxanthomonas sp. GW2, assembly GCF_000283075.1. Taxonomy (NCBI): domain Bacteria; kingdom Pseudomonadati; phylum Pseudomonadota; class Gammaproteobacteria; order Lysobacterales; family Lysobacteraceae; genus Pseudoxanthomonas; species Pseudoxanthomonas sp. GW2. The sequence continues at coordinate 20,846 of NZ_ALIP01000102.1, read as the reverse complement.
GCGGCGACGGGCCAGGCGGTTGACGCCCTTGACCAGCATGAAGATGGCGAAGGTCACGATCAGGAACTGGATGACGGTGTTGAGGAACTCGCCATAGCCGATCACCACCGCCGGGATCTCGCTGCCGTCGGCGGCCACGCGCGCCGGCGCGAGGGTCCAGGCCAGGTCGGAGAAGTCGACGTTGCCGATCAGCCAGCCCAGCGGCGGCATGATGACCTTGTCCACCAGCGCGGTGACGATCTTGCCGAAGGCGCCGCCGATCACCACGCCCACGGCGAGGTCGATGACGTTGCCGCGCATGGCGAATTCCTTGAACTCGCTGATCATGCCCATCTCGTTCTCCTTCTCTGTCTACGGGTGCCCGCGGCACGGGCGCGAAGCGTAACCCGCGCCGGGCGCGGGCGGCGATCAGGCGGCGACGCGGCCGTGCAGGGTGGCGATGCCGTCCAGGCTGGCGGCGAAGGCGTCACCGGGCTGCAGCGCGGCCACTCCGGCCGGGGTGCCCATGAACACCAGGTCGCCGGCGCGCAAGGCATACAGCTTCGACAGCTCGTGCAGGATCTCCGGCACGTCCCAGATCAGGTCCGACAGCGGCGCGCGCTGGCGCACCTGGCCATTGACCTGCAGCTCCAGCACGCGCCCGTCCAGGGTTCCGGCTTCGGCCGCCGGCAGCAGTTCGCCCACCGGCGCGGAATGGTCGAAGCCCTTGGCGGTGTCCCAGGGCAGGCCCTTGGCCTTGGCCGCGGCCTGCAGGTCGCGGCGGGTCAGGTCCAGGCCGACGGTGTAACCGAACACCAGCGCCTGCGCCTGTTCCACCGGCAGCACCCCGGCCGGGGCGTCGCGGCCGATCGCCACCACCAGCTCGACCTCGTGGTGCAGGTCGGCGGTGGCCGGCGGGTAGGGCACCACGCCGTCGGTGTCCACCGCATCGGCCGGCTTCATGAAGAACACCGGGGTGCCGCGCTCGGCCTTGCTGGCCGGCACCGCGGCGCCCATCTCGCGGGCGTGGTCGGCGAAGTTGCGGCCCACGCAATAGATCCGGCGTACCGGGAAGCGGCCGCCACCGCGCACGGCCAGGCGCGGCACGGGGGGCGCGGGGATGACGTCTTGGTTATCGGCGCTCATGGGCGGCCCGCTGGCTGGAGGGCCGCACAGTCTAGCCGGGGCGGCAGGCCCGGGTCAGCGGGGCAGGGCCTGGCGGCGCAGCACGCGGTACTCGCCGTCCATCACCGGGCGTGCGCCCGGGCGCGCGCTGCCGCGCCCGCGCAGCAGCTTCCAGGCCAGGCCGGCGGCCAGCATGGCCGCACCCACGAACACGCTGAAGAACACCAGCAGCGCCAGCAGGGCCACGCCGACCACGCCCAGGGCCACGCGCAGCAGCGGGTGCCGCGGCTTGCGGGGCTGGAACAGGTCGCGCAGGCGCGCACTGTCGAAGCGGAAGGAGCGTTGGTGCATTTCGGTGCCGTGCCAGAATGGCGGTGGCCGGCAGTATCGGCGCGATGCCCACGCGAGGTGTGATGAATCCGTTAAACCAGGAACCCCTGCTCAGCCTGGACGCCCTGCCCGACGGCGCCCTGGCCGAGGCCCAGGCCGTGATCGACGGCGAGTCCGAGTCGCTGGTGGTGTACCGCAGCGGCGAGGCCGTGCGCGCCTGGCTCAACGTCTGCCCGCATGCCGGCCGGCGCCTGGACTGGGCCCCCGGACAGTTCCTGAAGAGCCGCGAGGGCCAGCTGGTGTGCGCCGCGCATGGCGCCGCGTTCGAGCTGGAGCGGGGTGGCTGCGTGGCCGGGCCGTGCCGCGGCGACCGCCTGCGGCCGGTGGCGGTGGAAGTGCGCGACGGCCAGGTGTGGCTGGCCTGAACCGGCTCAGCGGCCCCAGAACATCAGGTTGACCACGGTCACCGCGATCGCCGAGTACAGCAGCGACAACGGTCCGCCCACGCGCCACAGCTGGCGCGAGGTGTAGCCGGCCGGGCCGGTGATCATCGAGATCACCGGGTTGGAGGCGGTCATGAAGTTGTTGGAGGCCGACAGCGCGGTGACCAGGGCGAACGCGGTCGGGTCGCCGCCCACCGCCAGCGCCAGGTTGATCGCGATCGGCACCATCACGATGGTCGCGCCGACGTGGCTGATCACCAGCGAGAAGCCGGTGGTCAGCAGCGCCACCGCGATCTGCAGCACCCAGGGCGGGGTGCCCTCCGGCAGCCGGTCCAGGGTGTTGCCCGCCACCCACGCCGCCGCGCCGCTGCTGTCCATGGCCCAGCCCAGCGGGATCAGGCAGGCGGTGAGGAACACGGTCTTCCAGTTGATGGCGGCGTAGGCCTCGTCCATCTTCAGCACGCCGGCCAGCAGCATGCCGGCCACGCCGGTCATCAGGATCAGCGACACCGGCAGGCGCGCGAACAGCGCCACCAGGATGGTGAAGGCGAAGATCGCCATGGCGATCTTGAACTTGTGCGGGCGCTGCTCGCCCTTGGGGTAGTCGGTGACCACGGCGAAGTCGCGGCTGCGCGCCGCCTGGGCCAGGTCCTGCCAGAAGCTGTGGAACACCAGCATGTCGCCGGCGCGCAGCGGCACCGAGCGCACGTCTTCGCGGATCACCTGCTTGTCGCGGTTGATCGCCAGCAGGCTGATGCCCAGGCGCTGGCGCAGGCGCATCTCCCGCGCGGTCTTGCCGATGAAGGTCGAGGTCGGCGGCACCACCGCCTCGGAGATGCCGGCGCGCGCCGGGTTGAACAGGTCGCCGAGGTTGCGCAGGCGCGAGGACATGCGCAGGAAATGGTTCTGGGCGAAGTCGGCCACCTGCTGGCGGCGGCCCATCACCCCCAGCACGCTGCCGACCCAGATGCGCATGTCCGCCGGCGGCGCCAGGCGGGTGTCGTTGCCGGTCTTCAGCGCCAGCAGCACCGGCGCGTCGTGCAGGTTCTCGGCCTCGCCCAGGGTCATGCCCACCAGCGGGCTGTCGGCGGTCACCGCCAGTTCGTAGACGTCGCCGTCCAGGCCGTAGGTGCGGGCGAAGTAGCCCTCGGTGCTGGAGGGCGTGGCGTTCTCGCCGCCGGTTTCCTCCTCGGCCAGCTTGCGGTTGCCGTAGAAGCGGAAGTACAGCAGCGAGCCCACCAGCAGGGCCAGGCCCACCGGCGCCGGGGCGAACATCGACAGCGGTTCCAGCGTGGCCATGCCCGAGGGCAGGTTGTTGTTGGCCGAGACCAGCAGGTCGTTGAGCAGGATCAGCGGCGAGTTGCCGACCATGGTCAGCGCCGCGCCCATCACGATCGCCGCGGCGAGCGGCAGCAGCAGCCGCGACAGCGCCATCCCGGTGCGGGTGGACAGGCGCGAGGCCACGGGCAGGTACAGCGCCATCACCGACGGGTTCTGCATGAACGAGGAATTGAGGCCGGCGATGGCGGTGGTCATCAGCATCAGCCGCTGCTCGATGCCGTGGCCGCGCCGCAGCAGCCAGCCGGCCAGGCGGTTGAGCGCGCCGGTGCGGTCCAGGCCCGCGCCCAGCACCATCGTGGCCATGATGCTGATCACCGCGTTGCCGGAGAAGCCGCTGAAGATCTCCTCCGGCGCCACCAGGCCGGTCACGCCCAGCACCACCAGCACCACCAGCGCGACCAGGTCGGCGCGGATCCGGTCGAACACGAACATCGCCATGGTGAAGGCCACCAGGCCCAGCACCAGGCGCATGTCGTTGGTCAGGGTCAGGCCGGATTCCATGGCGTCCCCGTGCTCAGCGCCGGCCCGTGGCGGGACGGCGGCCGTGGCCGCATGCCAGGTGCACGACGGCGGCCACGGCCAGGTGCCTCATCCTGCGACGGGCTCCGGCGAGGGGGCGTCGGTGCGGTCGTACAGCAGGTCCCACACGCCGTGGCCCAGCTTCAGGCCGCGGCGCTCGAAGTGGGTCTGCGGCCGCCATTCCGGGCGCGGCACGTGGCCGCGCGGGCCGGCGCGGTTGGCCAGCCCGGGGGTCGCCTCGAGCACGTCCCACATGTGCTCGGCGTAAGGCTCCCAGTCGGTGGCCAGGTGCAGGCGGCCGCCGATGCGCAGCTTGCGCACCAGCAGCGCGGCGAACTCCGGCTGCACCAGGCGGCGCTTGTTGTGCCGCTTCTTGTGCCACGGATCGGGGAAGTAGATCCGGATCTCGTCCAGGGCGCCGTCGGCGACCTCGTTGCGCAGCACCTCCACCGCGTCGTGGTGGTAGACCTTGACGTGGTCGCTGCCGTCGGCGGCCAGGGCGTTGAGCAGGCGGCCCACGCCGGGGGCGTGCACCTCCAGGCCGATGTAGTCGCGCGAAGGGTCCTGCTGCGCGGCGAAGCGCAGCGCCTCGCCGTTGCCGAAGCCGATCTCCATCACCTTCGGCGCGGCGCGGCCGAACAGGGCGTCGTAGTCGCGCACCTGGCCGGTGTAGTCGATGCCGAAGCGCGGCCAGGCCTCGTCGAACGCGCGTTGCTGCGCCGGCGTGAACCGGCCCTGGCGCAGGACGAAGCTGCGGATCTCGCGCCGGCCCTCGCTGGCGGTGTAGGGCTTGGGCGGGGCCTTGGCGCCCTCGCTGGTGAACGGGTCGGTCATCGTCAGCCGATCAGTCCGTCCACGGGGGAGGAAGCGCTGGCGTAGCGCTTGCGCGGGATGCGCCCGGCCAGGAAGGCCTCGCGCCCGGCCTGCACCGCCTTGCGCATGGCGCTGGCCATCAGCACCGGGTCCTTGGCCCCGGCGATGGCGGTGTTCATCAGCACGCCGTCGCAGCCCAGCTCCATGGCGATGGCCGCGTCCGAGGCGGTGCCCACGCCGGCGTCGACCAGCACCGGCACCTTGGCGTTCTCGATGATCTCCAGCAGGGTGTAGCGGTTCTGTATGCCCAGGCCCGAGCCGATCGGCGCGGCCAGCGGCATCACCGCCACGCAGCCGATCTGCTCCAGCTGGCGGGCCAGGATCGGGTCGTCGGAGGTGTAGACCATCACGTCGAAGCCGTCGGCCACCAGCAGCTCGGCCGCCTTGAGGGTCTGCACCACGTCCGGGTATAGGGTCTTCTGGTCGCCCAGCACCTCGAGCTTGACCAGGTTGTGGCCATCCAGCAGCTCGCGCGCCAGCCGGCAGGTGCGCACCGCGTCCTCGGCGGTGTAGCAGCCGGCGGTGTTGGGCAGGATCGTGTACTTCTCCGGCGGCAGCACGTCGAGCAGGTTGGGCTCGCCCGGGTTCTGGCCGATGTTGGTGCGGCGGATGGCGACGGTGACGATCTGCGCGCCGGCGGCCTCGGTGGCGCGGCGGGTCTCGTCCAGGTCCTTGAACTTGCCGGTGCCGGTCAGCAGGCGCGAATGGAAGGTCCGGCCGGCGATGACCAGCGGATCGGAAGCGGGAACGTTGTTCATCGGCCGATTATGGCCCGCGGCGCGTGCAGGCGGAACCGGCGCGGCGCTTCCTGCTCAGCCGCCGCCCAGGGCATGGACCACTTCGACCCGGTCGCCCTCGGCCAGCACGTGGGTGGCATGGCTGCCGCGCGGCACGATTTCCCCGTTGACCTCGACCGCGACCCGGCGCCCGGCCAGGCCCTCGGCTTCCAGCAGCGATGCGATGGTGGTTGCGGCCGCGAGGCTGCGCGGCTCTCCGTTCAGCACGATGTCCATGGCCGCGATTGTCGCATCCCGCGGCGCCTGCCGCAGCGCAGCGTGGAGCCGGCGCGCGCATCGCCGATCATTGCGGCAACCGTTTCGGTTCCAACCAACCATCGCCGGCCCGCTGATGCCCGGCACCACAGGAGTTCCGCATGTCCCAGTTCCGTCCCCTGCGCAAGCTGCTGCCGCTGGCCCTGGCCCTGGCGGCCGCCCCGGCGATGGCCGGGGAATACAGCCGCACCGTGTTCTTCGGCGACAGCCTGACCGACTCCGGCCACTTCCGCGGCCTGGTCCCGCCGGAGGCGCGGGCGTTCGCCGGCAAGTTCACCACCAACCCGGCCCTGGTCTGGTCCGAGCAGCTGGCCCAGCACTACGGCACCAACGCCAGCCCGGCGGTGGACGGCGGCGACAACTACGCCCAGGGTGGCTCGCGGGCCGCTGTTCCCAACGCCCCGGCCGACAGCACCCTCAGCCAGGTCCAGGCCTACCTGGGCGCCAATGGCGGCCGCGCCGACGGCTCGGCGCTGTACACGGTGTGGACCGGCGCCAACGACATCTTCGCCATCAGCGACGGCGCCCCGGTCGATGCCACCATCGCCGCCGCGGTGGGCGGCACCGTGCAGGCGGTGGGCGCGCTGGACGCGGCCGGTGCCCGCTACATTCTGGTCCCGAACCTGCCCGACATCGGCATCACCCCCAGCGCCATCGCCGCCGGCCCCGTGGCCCAGGCCACGCTCACCGCGCTGTCGGCCGGCTACAACGAGGCGCTGTACGGCGCCCTGGGCCAGGCCGGCTACAAGGTGATCCCGCTGGATACCTTCAACCTGCTGCGGGAGATCGCCGCCAGCCCCGCGACCTACGGGCTGGCGAACGTCACCGGCGTGGCCTGCCTGCCGCCGGGCAGCAGCTCGCTGGCCTGCAACCCGACCAGCTACGCCAGCCCGGACGCCGGCACCACCTACCTGTTCGCCGACGGCGTGCATCCCACCGGCGCGGCCCACGCGATGCTGGCCGACTACGCCGTCTCGGTGCTGGAAGGCCCGCGCCTGGCGGCGATCCTGCCGCACGCGGCGACGGTGACCGGGCGCAGCCGCGCCGACCAGGTGGCCCTGCACGTGGACGGCCGCCCGGCCGCGGCCGGGGTGCGCTGGTGGGGCGGCCTGCGCGCCGACCACCAGCGCTACGACCACGGCAAGCTGTACGACGGCATGGCCCCGGCGGCGCTGTTCGGGGTGGACTGGTCCAACGGCAACGGCCTGGTCGCCGGCGGCTTCGCCGGCTACGGGCGCATGGACGCCGACTTCGGCCGCAACCGCGGCGGTTTCACCCAGGACGAGACCACCCTCGGCGGCTTCGTCGGCTGGTACGGCCAGCGCGCCTGGGTGAACGCGCAGGCCAGCTACACCTACCTGGACCTGGACGTGGACCGCGACGTGCGCATCGGCCCGGCGCTGCGCCGCCACTCCGGCTCGACCGAGGGCCATGCCAGTGCCGTGGGCGTGTCCGGCGGCTTCCAGTTCGGCGAGGGCGCGCTGCGCCACGGCCCGGTGGCCTCGCTGCTGTGGCAGAAGATCGACCTGGACGGCTGGACCGAGGGCAACACCTCCTCCAGCGCCCTGGTCCTGCCGGACCAGTCGCGCGACTCGCTGGTCGGCAGCCTGGGCTGGCAGCTGAGCTACGACACCGGCGACTTCACCCCGTACCTGCGCGCGACCTGGGATCGCGAGTTCGAGGACGCGCCGGCGCGGGCCACCGCGCGGCTGCAGACCATGCCGGGCGTGGAGTTCGCAGTGCCGGGCCTGGACATCGACGACAGCTACGGCACGGTGGTGCTGGGCGCGCGCTTCAACCTGTTCGGGCTGAAGGCCGACCTCGGCGCGCGCGGCACCCTGGACCGCGCCGGCGGCACCGACGCCGGCCTGTTCCTGGGCCTGGCCGGCGGCTTCTGAGCCGGCGCCGTGGTGGGCACGGGCGTTGCGCCCGTGCCCCGCGGCCGCATAGACTTCCGGCCGTGCGGGAGTAGTTCAATGGTAGAACTGCAGCTTCCCAAGCTGCTAACGCGGGTTCGATTCCCGTCTCCCGCTCCATATCCCGCAAGACGCCGCGCGAGCCGCGGCGTCTTGCGTTTCCGGGCCATGCACGCGGACCGCGCGAGATCGAGATGAAGCTGGCGATCCTTTCCCGCAACGGCTCGCTGTACTCGACCCGGCGCCTGGTCGAGGCCGCGCGCGGCCGCGGCCACAGCGTGCGCGTGCTGGACCCGCTGCGCTGCTACATGCGCATCGCCCCGGGCGACTTCGCCATGCGCTACAAGGGCAAGCCGGTGTCCGGCTACGATGCGGTGATCCCGCGCATCGGCACTTCGGTCACCCGCTACGCCACCGCGGTGCTGCGCCAGTTCGAGCTGATGGGCAGCTGGACCCCCAATCCCTCCGACGCGATCCTGCGCGCGCGCGACAAGCTGCGCGCGCACCAGTTGCTGGCCGCGCAGGGCATCGGCCTGCCGACCACGGTGTTCGGCGACAACCCCGACGACACCGACGACCTGCTCTCGCTGCTGGGCCCGCCGCCGCACGTGGTCAAGCTCAACGAGGGCGCCCAGGGCGCGGGGGTGGTGCTGACCGAGAAGGCCTCGGCCTCGCGCGCCACGGTCGAGGCCCTGCGCGGGCTGTACGCCAACTTCCTGGTGCAGGAGTTCGTGGCCGAGGCCGCGGGCGCCGACCTGCGCTGCTTCGTGGTCGGCGACCGCGTGGTGGCGGCGATGCGCCGCCAGGCGGCCGAGGGCGAGTTCCGCTCCAACCTGCACCGCGGCGGCCAGGCCAGCCCGGCCGAGGCCAGCGCCCGCGAGCAGGAGGTGGCGGTGCGCTCGGCCCGGGCCCTGGGCCTGGAGGTGGCGGGGGTGGACCTGGTCGCTTCCAGCCGCGGCCCGCTGGTGCTGGAGGTCAATTCGACCCCGGGCCTGGAGGGCATCGAGAGCGCCTGCGGGGTGGACGTGGCCGGGGCCATCATCGACCACGTCGCCCAACGCGTGAGTCTTTTGGATCAATAACTTATGCAAGACCCGGGCGGCGGCCAGGGGGCTTTAACACCCCTTTAATCGCCCCGTCCGTAGTCTCGCCCGGACCGCAGGCTCCATCGTCCCGGGCGGGTTGCCGCCCGCCGGTGTCCAGGGACTACGGTAATCGGGGCACTACTTCGGCCCAGGCGGTCAGGCCTGGGCCTTTTTGTAGGTCCGGGGCCCGGATTGCCGCCCCACTCGGCGCAGGGGCAGAATCGGACGGCGCGGAACCCCGCCTGCCCACCGCGCAAGCGGACCTCCCCGACCGGAGCCCCCTGATGCGCAAGCCGCTGCCGCTTCCACCGACCGCCATGGGGCCCGCCGCCGGGCCGGCGGCCTGGACGGCGCGTTCCGCCCCGGCCCGCGTAAACGCCATGCTCACCCGCAAACGCGAGGATGGTCGCCTGGCGTGCCGCCGCCTCCCGGCCGGCCGCTGGCGCGCCGCCAACCGCGTGGCCGCGGCCGCGCGGCCGCGCGCGCAGAACCCGATGCGCTCCCGCCCGACCATGGCGCGAGCCGCCCAGCCAACGACAGGATCCTAAGTGCGCATACTCGTCATCGAAGACAACAGCGACATCGCCGCCAACCTCGGCGACTACCTCGAGGACCGCGGCCACACCGTGGATTTCGCCGCCGACGGCGTGACCGGCCTGCACCTGGCCGTGGTCCACGACTTCGACGCCATCGTGCTCGACCTGAACCTGCCGGGCATGGACGGCATCGAGGTCTGCCGCAAGCTGCGCAACGAGGCGCGCAAGCAGACCCCGGTGCTGATGCTGACCGCCCGCGACAGCCTGGAGAACAAGCTCGCCGGGTTCGATTCCGGAGCGGACGACTACCTGATCAAGCCGTTCGCGCTGCAGGAGGTGGAGGTGCGGCTCAACGCCCTGGCCCGGCGCGGCAAGGGCGTGCAGACCCGGATCCTCAACGTCGGCGACCTGGAGTACAACCTGGACACCCTGGAGGTGCGGCGCGAGGGCCGGCTGCTGCAGCTCAACCCCACCGCGCTGAAGATCCTGCAGGCGCTGATGGAGGCCTCGCCGGCGGTGGTCACGCGCCAGGAGCTGGAAACGCGCGTCTGGGGCGAGGAACTGCCCGATTCCGATTCCCTGCGGGTCCACATCCACGGGTTGAGGGCGGTGGTGGACAAGCCCTTCGCCACCCCCTACATCCAGACCCGCCATGGCATCGGTTACCGCATCGCAGCCCCCGAAGGTGGCAACTGAGCAGGCGCCGGCGGAACGGCCGCCCGGCCGCCGCCGGCCGCGCCGCTTCCGCAGGCGGCTGCGCACCCGCATCATCCTCTCGTTCCTGCTGCTGGGCACCGGCCTGACGGCACTGTTCGCGTTCCTCACCGACTACGCGCGCCAGCGCGTGGAGAACCAGCTGGTCGAGGACGTGATGAACCGCAACATCAACGAGTACGCGCGCCGGTTCTACATCGACCCGACCCGCAACCCGGACCTGCCGGTTCAGCAGATGTACGGGCGGGTGGTGCGGCGCCCGGACTTCGAGCAGCTGCGCCGCGACGAGCCGGACTGGTACGAGCTGCCGGACGGGATCCACAACATCGTCGGCCGCGACGAGGACGGCGAGCCGTTCGCGTACAAGCTGGCGGTGCGCAAGACCCCTGACGAGTGGTTCTTCCTGGCCTACGACATGACCCAGGCGCTGCGCGGCGAGGCCCAGCTCAAGCGCGCGCTGTTCGCCTCGCTGGTGCTGTTCAGCGCGCTGTCGTGGCTGATCGGCTGGTGGTCGGCGTCGCGGGGGATGCGCCCGGGGACCGAGCTGGCCGCGCGCCTGCGCGCCTACCGCGGCAGCAGCCAGCCGAAGAAGCTGGCGCCGCACTTCCCCGAGGACGAGGTCGGCCAGCTGGCCGAGGCGCTGGACGACTACGCCATCCGGCTGACCGAGGTGGTGCAGCGCGACCGCGAGTTCAACGCCGACGTCAGCCACGAGCTGCGCACCCCGCTGGCGGTGATCAAGGGTGCGGTGGAACTGCTGCTGTCGCGCCCGGACCTGGACGAGCGCACCCGCGCCCGGCTGCTGCGCATCCAGCGCGCCGAGCAGCAGTGCAGCGACCTGATCGGCTCGCTGCTGCTGCTGTCGCGCAACGAGCGTGGCCAGGGCCGCAGCGACGTGGCCGTGGTCGCCGAGCAGCTGCTGGAATCGCACCGCGCGCAGCTGGGCGGCAAGTCGCTGGAGCTGCGCCTGGAAGGGCGTGAGGGCGAGCTGGTGGTGGAGGCGCCGGAGGCGGCGCTGTCGGTGGCGCTGGGCAACCTGATCGGCAACGCGGTCAAGTACACGCCTTCCGGCGAGGTGCGGGTGCGGCTGCTGCCGGGCGCGGTGCAGGTGGTCGACACCGGGCCCGGGCTCAGCAGCGAGGATGCGGCCGGCCTGTTCCGCCGCGGCTACCGCGGCACCCACGCCGGGCATTCGCAGGGCGCGGGCATCGGCCTGTCGATCGTCAGCCGGCTGTGCGAGCTGTACGGCTGGGAGGTCAGCGTCAGGCCGCGCGAGGACGGCCAGCACGGCGTGGTCGCGACCCTGGCCTTCGGCGGCCGCGGGGCGGCCGCGGTGCGCGCCGGCTAGAGCTTCAGCCACAGGCAGCCGAAGCGGCGCTGCAGGCCGAACACGGTCCGCGCCGGCGTCGCCGTGCCCGGCAAGGCCTGCTCCACGCGCAGGCCCACCGTGCGCGGCGGGGGCGGCGCCGGTGGCGGCGCGGCGGTGGAGGCCAGCAGTACCGGCTCTGCCGCTGCCTGCGCCAATGCTTCATCCGCACTGCCGCGCGCGCTGCCCGTGCCACCGCCGTCCATGCGCATCCAGTCCGGCAGCCAGCGTGCGGCTTCCGGCGGCGCCGATCCGGGCATGCCCGCAAGCTCCGGCACCGGCTCCCGTTCCGGTTCCGCCACCGCCGGCGGCGGCTCGCTGGCCGGCGCCGCGGACAGCACCGGGACGATGCCGAGCACCGGCCGCGCCGCGATCCGTTCCAGCCGGTCCAGCACCCGTGCGGCCGCGCGCCCGGAGACGCCGACCCAGTCGTACAGGCTCGAGAGACGGTTGCCGTCGCGGGTGGCGAGGGCGCGGTTGAGCCGCCCGGCCAGCTGCGACGGGGTGCGCGGGCAGCCGCCGGGGGGCGGAGTCTGCCCCGCGCCGCTGGCGGGGCCGCCGGCCGGCGCATCCGGCGTGGACGGGGCCGGCGCCAGGAATTCTTCCGGCGCGATCGGCACCGCACCCAGCTCGCTGCAGCGGCGGTCGGTGAACACGCTGCGTCCGGCCGGGTCGACGCAGCGCTTGATGCTGTCCTGCGCGAGTGCGGGTGCCGCCGCGGCGGCCAGCGCGGCAAGGGCAAGGCGGGGCAGGGGCGGCAGCCGGCAGGACATGCGCCCGAGCCTAGCGACGCCCCCCGTGCACGGGAGGCGAACGCCGGGTCAGGCCAGCCGCTGCAGCACGGTTTCGGTCGGCCGGGCCAGGTTGAGGGTGTAGAAGTGCAGGGCCGGAGCGCCGCCCGCGACCAGCCGCCGGCACAGGTCGGCGACCACGTCGGCCCCGAACTCGCGCACCGCCGCCAGGTCGTCGCCATAGGCCTGCATGCGCCGGGCGATCCAGCGCGGGATCTCCGCGCCGCAGGCCTCGGAGAAGCGCTTGAGCTGGGTGAAGTTCGAGATCGGCATGATCCCGGGCACGATCGGCACCTCCACGCCCAGCCGGCGCGCGTCGTCGACGAAGCGGAAGTAGGCGTCGGCGTTGTAGAAGTACTGGGTGATCGCGGCGTCGGCGCCGGCCTCGACCTTGGCCTTGAAGTGGCGCAGGTCGGCCAGCGCGTCCTCGGCCTGGGGATGGGTTTCCGGGTAGGCCGCCACCTCGATGCGGAAGTGGTCGCCGTGCTCGGCGCGGATCAGCTGCACCAGCTCGGCGGCGTAACGCAGGTCGCCGGGATGGCCCATGCCCGATGGCAGGTCGCCGCGCAGGGCGACGATGCGGCGGCAGCCGAGCTCGCGGTAGCGCCGCAGCAGTTCGCGGATCTCCTCGCGGCTGCCGCCCACGCAGGACAGGTGCGGCGCAGCCTCGAACCCATGGTGCTGGTTGAGGTGGCGCACGGTGTCGGCGGTGTAGCTGAGGGTGGAGCCACCGGCGCCGAAGGTGCAGGAGACGTATTCGGGGCCCCAGGCCGCCAGGCGGCTGGCGGCGCGGTCCAGCTGCGCGCGCTGCTCGTCGGTCTTGGGCGGATAGAACTCGAAGCTGATCGGCGTCATCGCGGCATTTCCCGAGGGGCGCCGCAATCATATCTCTTTATCGCGATGGATGGGTAGAAGCCGTGATTGGTGATTGGTGATTGGTGATTCGTGATTGGTGATTCGTGATTGGAGGGCCGGGACCCCGGGGTTGGGGCGCAGGGGGATGCCTTGCTTTTTCGAATGACGAATGACGAATCACGAATCACGGCCCAAAATGGGCCATGCGCATCGTAATGACCCCCTTCGCCCGCCCCCGCCTGTTCCCGCGCCAGCCGCGGGGCAACACCATCCGCGACTGCAGCGCCGAGGAGTTCGAGCGCTACCTCAACGAGCATCCGCCGCTGAAGGTGCTCGACGGCTACGCGCCGTTCTGCAAGCTGCACGTGCACCGCAACTGGACCAGCACCCGCTGCCTGACGGTGCCGATCACCGATGCCAACCGGCACCTGCTGCGCTCGGCCTACGAGGCGCGCACCCGCGAGGAGCTGCCGGTGCTGGTGCGGTGGTTCGAGGGGGGGGAGCCGCCGGTGGCCAACTACCTGATCCCGATCCTGTACAGCGCCGAGCAACTGGCGAAGGAAGGCAGCCCGATCGACGGCGACTGGGGCATCGTCGGCTGCCTGTACACCATGGAGCCGGAGGAAATCCCGATGGCGCCCATCACCATGATGCGCAACGCGCTGGGCGTGGAGGAGGGCGGCTCGGGCGTGCCGCTGGACCGCGAGGCCTACCGCCGCAGCGTGGAGTTCTGGGAAAACAACGCCAACTGGCGGCCCTGAACCGCCGCCGCCGCGGTCCGTGGCCCGGCCGGGCTTCAGGACCGGGCGGTCGCGGCCGATCTAGAGGTGCCAGCCCCGCGCGGGGGATGGTCCGGCGCGCCCGCTGCCGGCGCGAACCTGCCACTGCCGATCCGAGCGCATGAGCATCTTCCCGATCGTCATGATGACCGTCCTGGCCATCTGGGCCGCCTGCGCCACGGCGCTGGCGGTCATCGGCGCGCGCCGGCTGCGGCGCGAGCGCAGCGCGCACGGCCAGGCCCAGGACCGCATCGCCCGCTACCGCGCCGCGCTGCGCCGGACCGAGGAGAAGGCGCAGTCGCTGGCGCTGCAGCTGGAGGCCCTCCAGCGCGAGCACGCGGCCCTGCGCCGCGAGCTGGAGGAAAGCGAGGCCGAGCCGGAGGAACGGCCGGTGCCGACGGTGATGATCGACTGCCTGGACATCTCCGGCGAGATCGGCACCCTGTTCGAGCACGTGGCCCGGGTCGCGACCGCGATCCGCGACTACAGCGCCTACACCCGCGGCCACTACGGGCCGGAGCACAGCAAGGCGCGCTACGACCTGCTGTGGCTGTCCGACTGCCTGCACACCTTCGACCGGGTCGGCAAGGCCCTGGCCGCCGGCAGCCAGCGCTCGCTGTCGGCCGCCTGCCAGGAGCTGCTGCAGATGTACGACACCTACCTCACCGACAGCTCCGGCTACGACAGCCGCGACACCTTCCGCCGCCTGTCCGACCGGGTGCCGCTGACCGGCGTTTCCGAGGCGATCCGCTCGATCGTGATGAAGACGACGGCCACGCCGGAGGAGATCGCCGCCGCCCAGCGCATGGTCTGAGCCGCGCGCAAACGGAAACGGGCGCCTCGCGGCGCCCGTTCCGTGTTCCGTCCCGGGGGACAGGTCAGTAGCGGTAGTGCTCCGGCTTGAACGGGCCGTCGACCGGCACGCCCAGGTAGTCGGCCTGGGCCTGGGTCAGCTTCGTCAGCCTGACCCCGATCTTCTCCAGGTGCAGGCGCGCCACTTCCTCGTCCAGCTTCTTCGGCAGGCGGTAGACCACCTTCTCGTACTTGTCCTTGTTCTGCCACAGGTCGATCTGCGCCAGGGTCTGGTTGGAGAAGCTGTTGGACATCACGAAGCTCGGGTGGCCGGTGGCGCAGCCCAGGTTCACCAGGCGGCCTTCGGCCAGCAGGAAGATGCTGTTGCCCGAGGGGAAGGTGTACTTGTCCACCTGCGGCTTGATGTTCAGGCGCACGGCGCCGGAGTTGTTCAGGCGGTCGACCTGGATCTCGTTGTCGAAGTGGCCGATGTTGCAGACGATGGCCTGGTCCTTCATCGCCTGCATGTGCTCGAGGGTGATGATGTCGCGGTTGCCGGTGGTGGTGACGTAGATGTCGGCCTTGCCCAGGGTGTCCTCGACGGTGGCGACCTCGAAGCCCTCCATCGCCGCCTGCAGCGCGCAGATCGGGTCGATCTCGGTGACGATCACGCGCGCGCCGTAGGCGCGCAGCGAATGCGCCGAGCCCTTGCCGACGTCGCCGTAGCCGCAGACCACGGCGACCTTGCCGGCCAGCATCACGTCCATCGCGCGCTTGAGGCCGTCGGCCAGCGATTCGCGGCAGCCGTAGAGGTTGTCGAACTTGCTCTTGGTGACCGAGTCGTTGACGTTGATCGCCGGCACCAGCAGCTTGCCGGCCTCGGCCAGCTGGTAGAGGCGGTGCACGCCGGTAGTGGTCTCCTCGGACACGCCCTTCCAGTCGGCGACCACGCGGGTCCAGTAGCCCGGGCGCTCCTGCGCGACGCGCTTGAGCAGGTCCTTGATCACCTGCTCCTCGTGCGAGGAGGAGGGCGAGTTGACCCAGCTGTCGTCGCCCTGCTCCAGCTCGTAGCCCTTGTGGATCAGCAGGGTGACGTCGCCGCCGTCGTCCACCACCAGCTGCGGGCCGGCGAGGGTGCCGTCGGGCAGGGTGAAGGTCAGTGCGTCCAGGGTGCAGTCCCAGTATTCCTCCAGGGTCTCGCCCTTCCAGGCGAACACCGGGGTGCCGGTGGCGGCGATCGCCGCCGCGGCGTGGTCCTGGGTGGAGAAGATGTTGCACGAGGCCCAGCGCACGTCGGCGCCGACGTCCTTCAGGGTCTCGATCAGCACCGCGGTCTGGATGGTCATGTGCAGCGAGCCGGTCACGCGCACGCCCTTCAGCGGCTGCGCGGCGGCGTACTTGCGGCGGATCGACATCAGGCCCGGCATCTCGTGCTCGGCGATGTCGATCTCCTTGCGGCCCCAGTCGGCCAGCGAGATGTCGGCGACGCGGTACGGGGCGGTGGCGGGGGAGGTCTGTGCTACGGCGTTCATTGCATGCTCCGGAGGAAAGGGGGAGTCCCCAGTGGTCCGGGCGCCGTTGTCGCGGAAGATGCGCGTCGAGCCTGGCCAAGTCCGGCCCGGCTGGCGGGCGGTGGCGGGAAACCCGCGCGATCCTTGGTCGCAGCGCCCCTCGACGGCGCCGGCGCATTATATCGGCGCATCCGGATCGGGGGATGAACCCGGCGCGGCAGGGGGCCGCATCCGGGCTTCGGCCAGCCGGGTCGCGCTCCGGCGCGGGGAGCCGCCCCGCGTGGCCTGCGACCGGGCCGGCCCCGATGCGCGGCACGGCGACGGTTTCCGATACGCCTGAAACTTTTGCGGCGCCGCACAACCCCCGGCTAAGCTGCCAGATCGCTGGTCAAAGCAGAGCCGTGCGCGTGCCGATGAACGCTCCCCGCAACCTCGAGTTTGCTCCACCGGATCTTCCCCTGCGCGACGACGTGCGCCGCCTCGGCGCGCTGGTCGGCGAGATGCTCGCCGAACAGGAGTCGCCGGCGTTCCTGGAGGAAGTGGAGCGGGTGCGCACCACGGCCATCGCCCGCCGCCAGAACGGCGGCGGCATGGCCTCGCTGTCGGCGCTGCTGGACGGCCTGGAGCCGGCCCATGCCCAAGCCCTGGTGCGCGCCTTCAGCACCTACTTCCAGGTGGTGAACATCGCCGAGCGCGTGCACCGCATCCGCCGCCGCCGCGACTACCAGCGCGCCGGCGGCGACAAGGCGCAGCCGGACAGCCTGCTCGATGCCCTGCGCCGCCTGCGCGCGGCCGGGGTGGAACCGACCGAGCTGCTGGAATGGCTGGAGCGGATCGACATCGAGCCGGTGTTCACCGCGCATCCGACCGAGGCGGTGCGGCGCGCGCTGCTGGAGAAGGAACAGATCATGGTGGCGGCGCTGATCGACGACCTCGACGGCAACCGCACCCCGGGCGAGCGCGCCGCCGACCTGGCGCGCTTCCGCATGGCCCTGACCTCGACCTGGCAGACCGCCGATTCCTCGCCGGTGCGCCCGACCGTGGACGACGAGCGCGAGCACGTCGGCTTCTACCTGACCGAGGTGCTGTACCGGATCATGCCGGTGTTCTACGAGACCCTGGAGCACGCGCTGGGCGATACCTTCGGCATCGCCACCGAGCTGCCGCGCCTGCTGCGCTTCGGTACCTGGGTCGGCGGCGACATGGACGGCAACCCGAACGTCGACGCCAACACCATCCGCAACACCCTCGACGCCCAGCGCCGCGCGATCCTGGGCAAGTACGCGGCCGAGCTGCAGCAGCTGGCCAGCGTGCTGACCCAGAGCACGGGCGTGGTCGGGGTGGACGCGGCGGTGCTGGAGCGGCTGGAGCAGTACCGCGCGCTGCTGCCGCAGGCGGCCGCCGCCAGCCGCCCGCGCCACGCCGACATGCCCTACCGCCTGCTGCTGGAGCTGATGCGCGCGCGCCTGCTGGCCACGCTGGAGGACCAGGCCAGCGGCTACGGTTCGCCGGAGGAGTTCGCCGCCGACCTGGACCTGGTCCGCAAGAGCCTGGAGCACAACCGCGGCGTGCACGCCGGCTGGTTCTCGGTGCGGCGCCTGGTGTGGCGCCTGCGTACCTTCGGCTTCCACCTGGCACGCCTGGACGTGCGCCAGGAATCGACCGTGCACGCGCGCGCCATCGCCGCCGCGCTCGGCGACGAACAATGGGAGAGCCGCGACCCGGTCGAGCAGGCGCGGATCCTGGCTGGGCATGCCGGCGCCGGCCAGCCGCTGCCGCAGGCCGGCGACGAGGGCAACCGGCGCCTGGACGCGGTGTTCGGCGCCCTGGTCGACGCCCGCCGCCGCCACGGGCCCGACGCGCTGGGCGCCTACATCATCAGCATGGCGCGCAGCCGCGCCGACGTGCTGGCGGTGCTGGCCCTGGCCCGCCGCGGCGGCCTGGTGGACGAGGCCGGCCGGGTGCCGCTGGACATCGCCCCGCTGTTCGAGACCGTGGACGACCTGCGCCACGGCCCGGCCACCCTGCGCGACCTGCTGGCCGACCCGGTGTACCGCGAACACCTGCAGGCGCGCGGCAACGTGCAGATGGTGATGCTGGGCTACTCGGACAGCGGCAAGGACGGCGGCATCGCCGCCTCGCGCTGGAGCCTGCAGCGCGCCCAGGTGGAGCTGCTGCAGGTGGCCGAGGAGCATGGCATCCGCCTGACCTTCTTCCACGGCCGCGGCGGCTCGCTCAGCCGCGGCGGCAGCAAGACCACCCGCGCGGTTGACGCCTCGCCGCGCGGCAGCGTCGACGGCCGCCTGCGCGTGACCGAGCAGGGCGAGGCCATCCACCGCAAGTTCGGCATCCGCGCCCTGGCCCTGCGCTCGCTGGAGCAGACCACCGGCGCGGTGCTGGTCTCCAGCATCCGCCCGCGCCCGCCGGAGCCGCGCGAGGCGCGCTGGCGCGAGGTGATGGATACCGTGGCCGAGGCCAGCAGCGTGGCCTACCGCGCCCTGGTCGGGGCGCCGCGGTTCATGGACTACTTCCGCAGTGCCACCCCGATCGACGTGATCGAGCGCATGACCCTCGGCTCGCGGCCCTCGCGCCGGCTGGGCGAGGACGCGGCCCTGTCCAACCTGCGCGCGATCCCGTGGGTGTTCGCCTGGAGCCAGGCGCGCGCGGTGATCCCCGGCTGGTTCGGCGTGGGCAGCGGCCTGCAGGCGGCGGTGGAGCGGCACGGCGAGGAGGTGCTGCGCGAAATGGCCGCCGACTGGCCGTTCTTCCGCACCTTCCTGGACGACATCTCCATGGTCCTGGCCAAGGGCGACATGGGCATCGCCGAGATGTTCTCGCGCCTGGCCGGGGATGAGCTGCACGCGCAGTTCTTCCCGCGCATCCGCGACGAGCACGCGCGCACCCGCGACTGGGTGCTCCGCCTGAACGGGCACGAGTTCCTGCTCCAGCATGACCAGCGCCTGGCCCTGTCGATCCGCCTGCGCAACCCGTACGTGGACCCGATCAGCGTGCTCCAGGCCGACCTGCTGCGGCGCTGGCGCACCAGCGGGCGCGAGGACGATGCCCTGCTGCGGGCGCTGGTGGCCAGCGTCAACGGCGTATCCCAGGGCGTGCAGAACACCGGCTGAGGCCGGCCCCCGCCCGGCGCGGCCGGGCCCGGGCGGCGGGGCTTGAAAGCGCCGCCGCCGTCCCCAGATTCCCGGCCGCGGCGGCGCCCACGGCCGGCCGCGGAAACACCGCTTCCACCGTCCCCCGTGTGTCTTCCGGGCCGACCGACGGTGCTGGCCGTGCGTCCCCTTGCGTTGCCCGTGGCCGCCCGGCCGCGGGCGTGGCCCGTGGCTTGCCGCCGGCGACCGCAACGAGGAGGAGCACGATGAACGTAGACGCGTTGATCCTGTACCGCCACGCGCGCAGGCCGTCAGCCGGCGGCCCGGGCCGCCGCTGAGGAGGGCCCGGCATGCGCATCGCCCATATCGCACCCCTGTACGAAGCCGTCCCGCCGCGCCTGTACGGCGGCACCGAGCGCATCGTCGCCTACCTGGCCGACGCCCAGGTGCAGCTCGGCCACGAGGTGACCGTGTTCGCCAGCGGCGACAGCCGCACCCGCGCGCGCCTGGTGGCCTGCCGCGACCAGGCCCTGCGCCTGGATCCGGAGCCGCTGAAGTCCGACGTCGCCGCGCACCTGGCCATGCTGCACGAGGTGCGCCGCCGCGCCGACGAATTCGACGTGCTGCACTTCCACGTCGACCTGTTGCACTTCCCGATGTTCGAGGACCTGGCCGGGCGCACCGTGACCACCCTGCACGGGCGGCTGGACCTGGCCGGCCTGGCCCAGGCCTACCGGCTGTGGCCGCGCTACCCGCTGGTGTCCATCTCCGACCAGCAACGCCAGCCGCTGCGCTTCGCCAGCTGGCTGGGCACGGTGCACCACGGCCTGCCGGAGGACCTGCTGCAACCGCCGGAGTCGCCGCGCGGCGACTACCTGGCGTTCCTGGGCCGGATCTCGCCGGAGAAGCGCCCGGACCGCGCGATCGACATCGCCGCCCGCGCCGGCATGCCGCTGCGCATGGCGGCCAAGGTCGACGCGGCCGACGCGGTCTACTTCCATGACTGCATCGAGCCGATGCTGGAGGCCGAGGGCGTGGAGTTCATCGGCGAGATCGACGACGCCCACAAGTCCGGCTTCCTCGGCCACGCCGCCGCGCTGCTGTTCCCGATCGACTGGCCCGAGCCGTTCGGCCTGGTGATGATCGAGGCCATGGCCTGCGGCACCCCGGTGATCGCCTGGGACCACGGCTCGGTGCGCGAGGTGGTGGAGCACGGCGTCACCGGCTTCATCGTCGCCTCGATGGAGGAAGCGGTGGCCGCGGTGGAGCGCCTGCCCGAGCTGGACCGCGCCGCGATCCGCCGGGTGTTCGAGCGCCGCTTCTCGTCCACGGTGATGGCGCGCGGCTACCTGGACCTGTACCGGCGCCTGGCCACCCGCGCCACCGAGGCGGCCAACGACGCCGTGGCCGGCGACGGCGACGCGTTCGTGCGCAGGGCCTGAGCCATGCGCATGGCGCGCACCCTCCCGGCCAGCCGCCAGGTGAGTTATTCGCTCAAGGACGGCGACAGCTTCCTGGTCAGCGACGCGCTGGGCGACATCCACGGCGGCGACGTGGCCGATGGCCTGTTCCACGACGGCACCCGGGTGCTGTCGCGGCTGCGCCTGGGCCTGGACGGCACCGCGCCGACCCTGCTCAGCGCCGCCACCGCGCACGACAAGGTGGTGTTCACCGCGCACCTGACCAACCGCCCGCTGCCGCCGATCGGCGGCAGCGCGGCGGCGGGGCGGGG
>NZ_ALIP01000101.1:0-26075 GCF_000283075.1 Pseudoxanthomonas sp. GW2 | reverse complement strand
GGCGGTGATGCGCCCGCGCCTGCTGCCGGGCCTGGTCGACGCGCTGGCGCGCAACGCCGCGCGCCAGGCCGGCCGCGTGCGCCTGTTCGAGCTGGGCCGCGTGTTCGCCGAGGCCGATCCGGGCGACCGCCAGCCCGGCGCGCCCCTGCCGGCGCCGCGCGAGACGCGGCGCATCGCCGCCGTGGCCTGCGGCGAAGCGGTGGCCGAACAGTGGGGCCTGCAGGCGCGCCCGGTCGATTTCCACGACCTGAAGGGCGACCTGGAATCGCTGGCCGCCCTGGCCGGCGCGAAGCTGGCGTTCCGGCCCTCGGGCGCGCCGTTCGGCCACCCGGGCCGCAGCGCCGATGTGTACCGCACCGACCTGGAGGGCGGCGAGGTCCTGCTGGGCTGGATCGGCCAGCTGCATCCGCGCCTGGCGAAGGCGCTGGAGCTGGACGTGGACGCCTACGGCTTCGAGCTGGACCTGGAGCCCCTGCAACAGCGCCCGCTGCCGCGCGCCCAGGCCCTGTCCCGCTATCCGGCCGTGCGCCGCGACCTGGCCTTCGTGGTCGCCGAACAGGTGGCCTGGGCGGAGCTGGCCGCCAGCGTCCGCGAGGCCGCCGGCGAGGTCCTGCGCGACCTGCAGCTGTTCGACCGCTATCAGGGCCCGGGCGTGGAATCCGGCTTCAAGAGTCTGGCTATGGGCTTGATTTTGCAGGACAACACGCGCACTCTCACGGACCAGGACGCTGATGCCGTGGTCGCGCGCGTGGTCGCCGCACTGGGCAACAACCACGGCGCGAGGATCCGCGGCTGATACGGGAACAAGGGACATGGCACTGACCAAGGCGGAGATGGCCGAGCGTCTGTTCGACGAAGTCGGCCTGAACAAGCGCGAGGCGAAGGAATTCGTCGACGCGTTCTTCGACGTGCTGCGCGAGGCGCTGCAGGGCGGGCGGCAGGTGAAGCTGTCCGGCTTCGGCAACTTCGACCTGCGCCGCAAGAACCAGCGCCCGGGCCGCAACCCCAAGACCGGCGAGGAGATCCCGATCTCCGCGCGCACCGTGGTCACCTTCCGCCCCGGCCAGAAGCTCAAGGAGCGCGTGGAAGCCTTCGCGGGAGTGGCGCCGAATGCTTGATCCGGGCAGCAACCGCGAGCTTCCGCCGATCCCCGCCAAGCGTTACTTCACCATCGGCGAGGTCAGCGAGCTGTGCGACGTCAAGCCGCACGTGCTGCGCTACTGGGAGACCGAGTTCCCCAGCCTCAGCCCGGTCAAGCGCCGCGGCAACCGCCGCTACTACCAGCGCCACGACGTGCTGATGGTCCGCCAGATCCGCAGCCTGCTGTACGAACACGGCTACACCATCGGCGGCGCGCGCCTGCGCCTGGAAGGCGAGGGCGCCAAGCAGGAGTCGGCGCTGAGCAGCCAGATCGTGCGCCAGGTGCGCATGGAGCTGGAGGAAGTGCTGCAGCTGCTGCGCCGCTGAACGCGGACTCGCGGTTGCGCCGGGCAACCGGTATAATCGCCAGCCCGCCATGGCGGGAAGCTTTCCCGGGGTATAGCGCAGCCTGGTAGCGCACTTGTCTGGGGGACAAGTGGTCGTCGGTTCGAATCCGGCTACCCCGACCATATTTCGGCATGTAAGTGCTTGAACTGCTTGGAAGGCCTAGGCCTTCCAAGCAGTTGCCGGGGCCCTCGATCTCTAACTGCTACGTCTGAGTGTTACGGGTTGCTGCTACGGCGACCCAAGGACGGAGAGAGAGATCGCGGTCAATGGCAGAGAATTTGGTCCAGCGCAATGGCGTCTTTTACGCTCGCGTCCAAGCCCCTAAGGAGCTTCAGGAGCTCCGGCGGCATTTGGGTGTCATCGGGCGGAAGGACATCTGGAAGAGCTTGTGCACCAAGGATCGGGCTGAAGCAAAGCGCCGTCTTCCGCATGTTCTGATCGATATCGAGCGTCAGTTCGCGACCGAAACCGCCGAACTGAAGGCGCAGGGTGCACAGCGGCTAATCGAACCCAGTGAGGCCGAGCTGGAGAGTGCAGCACGGGCATTCGTCGAAGCAGAGCTCCGGCAGGATGAGCTTGAGCGTGCCCACCGCCCGTCCGCCAGGCAGGCAGAAGCGGCACGGCAAGCCTTCTTGCGGCGACTGCAAGAGCACCCTCCGAAGTCCAAACTTGACCTCATCGCTCGTTCCCTGGACTTGCGCGACCCAGCCGCAATGGGCGAGCTCTCGGCCGAGAAGCGTCAAGTTCTGAAGGAAGAGCTTCGCCAATCGTTGGGCTCGGAACGAGTTCGCCGCCATCGACTGGGCCGTGCGGGGTTTCGCCCGAGAACATGCCTGGCGAATCGAGCCGGACTCGGCGGTCCATAAACGTTTCGCCCGCCTCTTGCTACGGGCATGGATACGCGCGCTGGACATTGCAGACCTGCGCGATGCGGGCAACTTCGAGGATGTGTTCGACAGCCCTGTGCACCGGGATTCGCTGCCTACGCGCGCTGCCCAAGTGCAATCAGGGCCAATGCAGGCAAGGCCGAAGAAGGGCGAGGGTTTGAGGGACTACTTCGAGACCTATCTGGCAGAAGCTCGCTCCAACCTCCGGGCCAACGGCCTGAAAGATGCCCGTGCCACACTTCGGCAGTTCATTGAATGTGTTGGCGAGAAGTGCATTCAGGACTATGGGCGGGCTGACATGTCCAGGTTCAAGCGGATGCTCAGTCAGGCCCCGGCACGCTCCGAGAAGTTGTTTCCGGGATTCCCTTGCCCAAGGCGATTGAAGCTAACAGGCGTGCGGGCCACCCGACCCTGAAGCATGCCTCGGTGAGGAACAAGCTGAGCATCATGTCAGCATTCGGAAAGTGGCTTGAGGCAATGCTGACGGTATTGAGGCAGGAAGTTTTCAAACGACGCTGCCGCCCCGGAAGGACTCCGACCGCATGGAGCCCTTCAGCGATGAGGCTGTCCGAAAGATCCTCAATGCGCTGGCATTCGTAGGCTGCGAGTCGGAGCGCAACCAAGGCAAGCCAGGGAACCATCGGATCAGAGATTGGCGCTACTGGCTGCCCTTGGTCCAGGCGTTCACCGGCGCCCGGCTCAACGAAGTTACCCAGCTCAAGGTGTCGGATATCGCTCAAAGGGACGGCATCTGGGGCCTTACGATCACTGACGGCGGTAAGGGGCAATCTCTGAAGACGTCCTCGTCTAAGCGCTGGGTGCCCGTGCATCCCCGGCTGCTGGATCTCGGGCTCGTTGCGTATCGGGACCGAGTAGCCGAGCAAGGTCACGAGGATCTCTGGTCAGACATCCCGACCAGTAGGGACGGGCGCAGGTCTGATCACGCTGGCAAGTGGTTCTGGCGCTTGCTTTCGAGAATCGGCGTCAAGGGCGATGCCGCAGACGCTCTCTGGTCTGGCTGCCGCGCCGCCCTCCGAAATGGATGTGTTCAGCGCTTGAATCCCGCCGCAAGCGCCCATATGGGCGTAACCAGCCGACCTGAGTGATTGCGGGCAAACCCGTGGCGGCCCGGAAGTTGGGAGGGGCGCTTCAGTAAGACCGCTCTGCGCACTTCGGTGCGCCTTATGCATACATGCAGGAGGTGGGGCGGCGCTATGCGACAAGTCGATACGTGAGGTATCGGGGTGTGAAATGCCTTTGGCATCAACTATTTGCGTAATGACGCGTGTTGACACGAGCATCTCGGACGGGTCTTGTGCAAATCGGGGGGTTGCATCGCGATTCGAGTTGTGGCTCCATCGCTCCAACGACAGGAGGTTGCCATGCCTACCGAACCCGATAAGGCCCTGAAGCCCCCCTACGGCTCTTTTACGACGCTTGCGAACCAGATCGACAAGCTGGCTGAGCACGGGCTCCCCAACCAGGTGGATGCGAGCCTTTTCCGGCACCTCTCCGGCGGAGTAGTGAGCCCCCTTCTAGCTGGGCTGAAGTATCTCGCTCTGGTGGATGAACTCGGAAAGCCGACCCAGCTATTTCACGAGCTGGTTGAGGCCAGCGAGAAGGAAAAGGCCGCGATCTGGAAGAAGATCGTTCACCAGTCCTACCCCTTCATGTTCGATGGGTCCGTACCTCTCGAGACCGCAACGACGAGTCAGGTCGAGCAGGCATTTCGCGACCAACAGATCACCGGTAGCACGATTACGAAAGCGGTTGCCTTCTTCCTCAGCGCGGCCGAGGTGGCCGGCATCAAGGTGTCGAAATTCGTAAAGGTCCCGAAACCGCGGAATGGCGCCACGAAGGGCGCGCGTAAGAAGGTGAAGGGGGAGGCCGCTATCCCGCCAAGCGACCCGCCTCCGCCGGCCACGCCGGCTCAGACCCAACATCACCCTTTTATCGAGGGGCTCTTGCGCGAGCTTCCACCCCCGGGGCCCACTGTCGAGTTTCCGTTGGCAAAGCGAACCAACTGGCTTGAGATCGCAGCGCGGACCTTCGAGATGATCTACGCGCGTGCGAAGGACGACGATCAGTCGCTGCGAATCGCAGTCTCAGTCACCGACCCGGACAAAGGTTGCGCGTCCGGAAAGGAGGGGGCATGAAAAGGAGATCCGACCGCCGCCGGTGAAGTCTGCCCGCCGGCGGCAGGAAGAAGGCCCTGTGCCAGTCACGCCTCAGAAACCTGGCTGGCAAAGGGCCGTGGTGGACATCCTGGTTGATGCCCTGCAGGCCTTTGCAGGTCTGCAGGGCGTCACTTATAGCCGTCACCAACTGAACAATCAAGCACTTGGTGGCGAAATGTGACGTCAGCCGCATGTCGGCAAAGGAAATTGAAATGGCCAAGGTGCCAAGTAACTCAGGCAAGACCTGGACGAAGAGCGATGTGCAACAGCTCGAGAAGCTCGCTGCGGGTAATACGCCAACGCGGGTCATCGGGCTGAAGATGGGCCGTAGCGCGGCAGCCGTGAGTGCGAAGGCAAGCGAGGAAAAGATCTCGCTCAAGCCGACGAACCAGTCGCCTTATGGGCCCCGGCGCAAGTAGGTTCATTAGTTGGAGCGGGCGGGCAGGGATTCCTGCCCGCCCATCTGTTGGCTTGTGAGCTGCTGAGGCCCGACACGCCGATCCCGATGTGCTACGTTGAAGTCGAACTTTAGGTTGCTACGGATGCGCGAATGGGCGGGGGCTAAGTCCTTGACCCGCAAAGGCTGAAAGAGTGCTACGGATGTGCTTGTGCGGATGGTGTCATAAGCGATTGATTTTAAAGGTGATGTAGCCAGTTCGAATCCGGCTGCCCCGACCAAATTCAGGTACCCGAAAAGCGGCTGCCGGCAACGGCAGCCGCTTTTCGTCGTGGCCCCCGCCGCGCCACGGCAGGCGCCGGGGGCCAGGCGCGATCAGGAGCGGGGGCGGTCCCTGCGGTGAGAAGCCCTGCGGCACCTTGCCGTCCTCATCCAGGAACTCGGGCGAGGGCGCTCCGTCGGGACCGGGCGGCCGACGGGCAGCCGTTGGCTCTGCTGGCCGCCGGCTTGGCGGCCACTTTGCATTTGCAGCCAGCGCGTCGCGCTCCGGCCCGGGTGGCAGCCTGCTGGAGGCTTCCTCCGGTGGCTACCGGGGCCGGCAGGCACTCGCCGTTGGCCGGCACCAGGGTACGCGACCCATCGGCGTTGGCCATGTTGATCCGTTCCACGGTGATCCCGGTGAACCCGGCCTTGCCCTTGCGGTCTGATGCGCCAGTGAGCGCCACGGCGACGGCGACCACGGTCGTGGCGGCCAGGCAGCGCCTGGGCAGGCGGTTCTGTGCGGGCAGCTGCGCGACGGACTGCTGCATCGATCCTCCATGTCGGTGGTTGGGCGCCGACCGCGGCGGCCGCCGCGAGGGCCGACCGCGCATGAGCGTGGGTGCCGGTGCGTGACTCAAGTGCTGCTGGGCGGCGTGGACGGTATCCCGGCATGGCGCATGGCCGCGGCCGGGCGGGTTTTCGAAGTTCAACCATGGAGGGATTCGGATGCGACGCATGCTGGGCTGGTGGATGTCATTCCTGCTGGGGGCGGTGCCCGGCGCGGCGATGGCGCAGGCCGAACCACCCGTGCCGCTGGATGGCGACGGGGAGGTGGTGGACATGGCCCCGGTGCTGGTCGCCGGTGTCCAGCCCGGTCCGGGGCTGTGGCGGGTCAGCAAGGACGACCATGTGCTCTACATCCTCGGTACGCAGTCGCCGCTGCCGCGCGACATCGACTGGGACGCGCGCGAGGTGCGCGAGGTACTGGACGAAGCCGGCGCGGTGCTGGGCTCGCCGGGCCTGTCGGTCGACGCCGATGTCGGTTTCTTCCGCGGCCTCACCCTGGTGCCATCGGCGATGAAGGCGATGCGCAATCCCGGCGGCGCCACGCTCGACAAGGTGCTGCCGCCGGAGCTGTACGCGCGCTGGTTGCCATTGAAGCAGCAGTACATGGGGCGCGACCGCGGGGTGGAGAAGAAGCGCCCGCTGATTGCCGTATATGAGCTCTACAAGGCCGCGCTGGACCACAGCCGGCTGCGCCAGGGTGGTGTGGTGGGCCCGGTGCTGGCCAAGGAGTTGAAGGCGCGCGGCCTGGAGTCCACCTCGACCGTGCTCGAGCTGAAGATCGAGGACCCGCGCCAGGCCCTGGCCGACTTCCGCGGCGAGGCGCTCAAGCCGCAGGACCTGCAGTGCTTTGCCGCCACGCTCGACGTGATCGAGCAGGACCTGCCGCGGATCGCGGCGCGTGCCAACGCCTGGGCGGTGGGTGACGTGGCCGCGCTGCGGGCGATGCCGCGCAACCGCCGGCAGCTGGCCGACTGCATGGATGCCTGGGTGCAGGCCGAGGCCGCGCGCAAGCGTGGTTTCACCGACATCGAGGCCCGGATCCGCGAGCGCTGGCTGGCCGCGGTGGAGAAGGCGCTGGCCGGGCACAGGGTCTCGTTCGCCACGATGAGCATCGACACCCTGCTGTACGACCGCGAGGGCTATCTGGCAGCGCTTGCCGCGAAGGGCTACCGCATCCAGGCGCCGGACGAGCTGGTGGAGGGTGACGGGGAATCGCCGTCGGAAGAGGCGCCGGAGGCTGCGGCCACCCGCTGATACGGCAACGGCCGCTTTCGCGGCCGTCGTCGGCACCCGACCGGCATCGGGAAGGCCAGGGGGCGGGGCCCCTTCCGGGATCAGCCGCCCGCTGCCAGCGGCAGGATGCCCGCGCCCGCGGCCAGCTGCGGCCAACGGCGCAGCACCGAGGCGCGGATGCCGGCGGCGTCGATGCCGGCCTCGGCCAGCAGGTCCTCGCGGCTGGCGTGGTGCTGGAACGCGTCCGGCAGGCCCAGCTGCAGCACCGCCATGGCGATGCCTTCGGCGTTGAGCAGCTCGGCCACGGCCGAGCCGGCGCCGCCGGCGACCACGTTGTCCTCGATCGTCACCAGGCCGTCGTGGCTGCGCGCCAGTTCCAGCACCAGGTCGCGGTCCAGCGGCTTGATGAAGCGCATGTTGGCCACGGTCAGGTCCAGCTCCGCGGCCACCTCCTCGGCGGCCGGCACGGTGGCGCCGAACGCCAGCAAGGCCACCTTCTTGCCCTTGCGGCGCAGCTGGCCGCGGCCGATCGGCAGGGTCTCCAGGGCCGGCTCCACCGCCACCCCGGGGCCGGTGCCGCGCGGGTAGCGCACCGCGGCCGGGCCGGGGTGGCGCAGGCCGGTGGTGAGCATCTGCCGGCACTCGTTCTCGTCGGCCGGGGCCATGACCACCATGTTCGGCACGCAGCGCAGGTAGCTGAGGTCCAGGTTGCCGGCGTGGGTGGCGCCGTCGGGCCCGACCACGCCGCCCCGGTCGATCGCGAACAGCACGTCCAAGTTCTGGGTGGCCACGTCGTGCACCAGCTGGTCGTAGGCGCGCTGCAGGAAGGTGGAGTAGATCGCCACCACCGGCTTGGCGCCCTGGGTGGCCATGCCGGCGGCCAGGGTCACCGCGTGCTGCTCGGCGATGGCCACGTCGAAGTAGCGCTGCGGGTATTCCTTCGAGAAGCGCACCAGGCCTGAGCCCTCGCGCATGGCCGGGGTGATGCCCATCAGCCGCGGCTCGGCGGCGGCCATGTCGCACAGCCAGTCGCTGAAGACGTCGGTGTAGGTGGGCTTCTTCGCGCCGGGCTTGGCGACCAGGCCCTTGGCCGGGTCGAACGGGCCGACCGCGTGGTAGCCGATCTGGTCGCCCTCGGCCAGCTCGTAGCCCTTGCCCTTGGTGGTGATCACGTGCAGCAGCTGCGGGCCCTTGAGGGTCTTGAGCGTGCGCAGCGCGCCGAGCAGGGTGGGCAGGTCGTGGCCGTCGATCGGGCCGGTGTAGTGGAAGCCCATTTCCTCGAACAGGGTGGAGGGCACGAACATGCCCTTCCAGTGCTCTTCCCAGCGCTTGACGAAGCGCGCCGGCGGCTTGTTCTTGTCGCCCAGCAGCTTCTTGCCGCCCTCGCGGATCCGGTTGAAGGTGGCGCTGCCGGTCATCCGGCCCAGCATCTTGGTCAAGCCGCCAACCGCCTCGGAGATCGACATGCGGTTGTCGTTGAGGATCACCAGCAGGTTCGGCTCCTCGTCCATGCCGCCGGCGTGGTTGAGGGCCTCGTAGGCCATGCCGGCGGTCATCGCGCCGTCGCCGATCACCGCCACCACCTTGCGGTCGTCGCCGGCCTGTTGCAGGGCGATGGCCATGCCCAGGGCGGCGGAGATCGAGGTGGAGGAATGGCCGACGCCGAAGGTGTCGTACTCGCTTTCCTCGCGCTTGGGGAACGGCGCGATGCCGTCCTTCTGCTTGACCGTGTGGATGCGGTCGCGGCGGCCGGTGAGGATCTTGTGCGGGTAGGTCTGGTGGCCCACGTCCCACACCAGCTGGTCCACCGGCGTCTGGTACAGGTAGTGCAGGGCCACGGTCAGCTCGACCACGCCCAGGCCGGCGCCGAAGTGGCCGCCGCTGCGGCCGACCGACTCGATCAGGTAGGCGCGCAGTTCCTGGGCGACTGCCGGCAGCTCGGCCTCGTCGAAGCGGCGCAGGTCCGCGGGCGAGTCGATGCGCGCGAGGCGCGGGTAGCGTTGGGAGTCGATCATCGGGGCCGGAAAACCGTACGGTGGCCCATTTTCCTCCCCGGGGACGTGACGGGGCAAGCAAGGCTTGCGCCGCGGCCCCCGGTGGTGGGCCGGGCGGGACTAGACCGGACGCCGCGAACGGCGCGGCAGCTGCGCGCGCAGGAAGGCCATCTGGTCGGCCAGGATGTTGCGGTTGGACAGGATCAGGTGCTCGATCCAGCTCGGGCGGTAGGGCACGGCCAGCAGCGGCATGTTGGCCTGGTGCGGAGTGCGGTTGCCCTTGCGCGAGTTGCACTGGAAGCAGGCGCTGACCACGTTCTCCCAGATGTCCAGCCCGCCGCGCGAAAGGGGGATGACGTGGTCGCGGGTCAGCTGCGGCCGCGGGAACTGCTGGCCGCAGTACAGGCACAGGTAGGAATCGCGCGCGAACAGGGCGGCGTTGGACAGCGCCGGGGTGGGATCCAGCGCCCGCGCCCGGGCATGGCCGCGGGTGGCGATGATCGGGTGCAGCTCGATCACGCTGCGGCTGCCGGTGTCGCGGTTGACGCCGCCGTGCACGCGCATGCACGGCTGGCCCAGGGTCCAGGCGACCGCGCCGCGTGCGTAGAGGCAGGTCGCGTCCTGCCAGTGGATCCAGTCCATGGCCCGGCCGTGGGCGTCCAGCGAGAGCACGCGCGGCGCGTTGGCCAGGCCGCGGAGCGAAGGGGACGCGTCCGCCGGTACCGGGGTCCCGGCGAAGATCGGATCAAGCATCGCCGTATCCGTCTCCATCGGGTTCCAGCTTATACCCGAAAGATGACGGTCGGGGTCAAGCCCTCAGCGCAGCACGCCCTGCAGGCCGGGCGCGGGATTGAGCGAACTGCGCGCATCCAGCTCGAAGCTGCGCGGCTTGCTGGCCTCCTCGGGCGTGGCGCTGACATTGCCCTGCAGGCGGTAGGACAGGGCGCGGCGCCCGGCCAGCGCATCGGCCACCGCCAGGCGCGCCATCGGTTGCGGGCGCAGGGTGGCGCGCACCGTGTCCGCGGCGGAGGGGCCGATGGAGATGGCGGGCGTGGCCTCGAGGGTGCCGGCCTCGTGCTCGTCCACGCTGACCGCCAGCGAAACCCGCTCGAAGCGCATGGACATGCTGCTGTAGTTGTGCAGGCGCAGGTCCACGGTCCAGCTGCCGTCGCTCTCCACCGTCAGCTGCTGGATCGAGGCGGCCGGCGCGGACACGCGCTTGACCTTGCCGCCGCAGCCGGCGAGCAGGGCCATGGCCAAGGCCAGGGCAAGGACCGGAAGGAACCGTCGCGGGAAATTCATGCCGCCTCCATCGTGTGGGCGGCTGATATTACGGGGTTTGCGCATCGTCTTCGCTGTCCCCCGGGGCCTGGCCGCCATGCAGCGGCGCGGCCACCACCAGCTCGGAGAGGTCGTAGCCCATCCGTTCGGCCGCCGCCTTCAGCCGCGCGAACAGCATCGCGTCCATCGACGGCTCCCGCGCCAGGATCCACAGGTACCTGCGCCCGGGCTCACCGACCATCGCCCACTGGTAGTCCGGATCCAGCGCCAGCACCCAGTAGTCGGCCCAGACCAGCGGCAGCCAGCCCAGCCAGTCCGGGGCGAAGCGCACCTGCAGCCGTGCCGGGTGGCCCTCGACCTGGCGCGCCACGCCATCGGCCGCCAGGTATTCGCCTTCCCGGGTGCGGCAGGCGTTGCGCACGCCGATGCGGCCATCGCTGCGCAGGGTGTAGTGCGCGGTGGCGTCGCTGGCACAGCGGCGCTGGTGCGAGACCGGCAAGCGCCCGATCTCGTGCCAGTGGCCGGCGTAGCGGGTCAGGTCCAGGGTCTCGACCGGCACCACCCGTGGACGTTCCTGGGCCAGGGCGGGCACCAGGCCGGCGCACAGCAGCAGCGTGGTCAGGACGAGGAAGCGCATGCGGTCTCCTGGGGCGCGGCTGGGCCGGATGCTAGCACCGACGCCGCAAGAGGCCGTTGTTGCGCTGCCGCGCGCGGAGGTGCCTCGCGCGGCGCATTCGGCGCCGCTGCCGGGCGCGTGGGCGCACGTCCCCATGCCGTGGTGGTTGCCGGGGGCACGCCGGCCCGGGCCGGCGTCGGCGAAGCCCTGCGCGGGCAGGTGCGCGCAGGCCGTGGCGCAGTGCGCCGCGCTGCCCTCCCGGGCGGATGCGCTGGCCTCAGTCGAGGCGGACCCGCCGCGGGTGCCGGCCGTAGTGGCGGACCTCCACTACCAGCGGAGGCCCGGCGCGCAGGTGGTGGGCCACGGCGAGGGTGCGCGCCAGTTCCAGCGCCTTGCCGATGGATGGAAAGGAAGTAATGGGGTGGTCGCCGTCGAACAGGACGCACCCCCTATGGTCCTTCTGAACGGTCAGTCGTCTGCAGTCCATGCGACAGGGCCCCCTCCGCTCCCCGCGGTCTTGCCGTCCCCTGCACCGGCGCACTTTGCCGCCTCGCCGTGGGCCTGGCAATCAGGGATCGGCGAGGCGGCGTATAGGAAAAGCGGCCACGCGCCGCCATCCTGGTGGCGCTAGTCCCGCGCCTCGATCCGGGCTTCGCGCAGGGCGTCCCCGGCCTGCCGGAGCGCGGCGGTGTCCAGTGGGCGGATGGTTTCGATCCGGCACGGGACCCGGCCCACCTGGCCGACCATCGGGCCCAGCGGCAGGACGCTGTCGAAGCGCGCCTGCACGCGCGAGCCGGTGCTGGTGAGGGACAAGGCGGTGGCATGGCGCAGGTCGTTGCACGGGCCGGTCAGCTCCAGCAGCCAGGCCTCGCGCGGCCGGGTCCAGACCACCAGCGCCTCGTCGCCCAGCGCGGTCCAGCCGTTGAGCTGGCCGGGCAGGTGGAAGCCGGGCACCGGCTCGCCCGCGTGCGAACGGTGCAGTTGCAGGCGTTCGGCGTCGCTCATGCGCGGGGTGCCGGCGCAGGCGGAAAGCAGGGCCGTGGCCAGAAGGGCCGCAAGGCATGTCCGTTTCCGTTTCATTGCAAGCTCCGCAAGTGGACGTAACCCCATCATGGCGCAGGCCGCGGATGCGGCAAGGGCGGGGCCGATGCACGTTCATCGAACGGGATGCTTGTCGGATCGCGAAAGGCCCGTTATGATGCCGCCCCTCGCAGCGGCCAAGCCGCAGCGCAGATGGCCGGGTAGCTCAGTTGGTAGAGCAGGGGATTGAAAATCCCCGTGTCGGGGGTTCGATTCCCTCCCCGGCCACCAAGAAAATCAAGGGCTTGCAGCAATGCAGGCCCTTTTCATTTTCGGGGCGTCGGATTTGGTGGCCGTTCGGTGGCCGTTTGCGCTGGGCTCGGTGGTTCAGGCCGCCACCGGTTCGCCTTCGTGGTCCGGCTGCTGTAGTACGTCGACGATCCACGCGGGGACTTCGGCTTCCGCCCAGACGGCGATGGTGGGCGTGACCTTCCGCTGCTTCGGGAAGGTGCCTTCCGCCATCTTGGCGTAGATGGTCGAGCGTGCCAGTCCGGTCAGGCGCTGGACTTCCTTCAAGCGGATCAGGCGCGGGGTGGTGGTGCTGGTGCTGGTGCGCATGGGTTGTCTCCGGAAATGGAAAGGCCCGCCAGCAGGTGGACTGCCAGCGGGCCGTGGTTGCAGTGAGGTTGGCGTGCGACTGCTCGCGCGCCGGGGTCAGGTCTGATGGTGAAGGCTGCCGGGAATCGATGGCCTACCGGGTGGCCTGCCTTGTCGTGCCGCTGTGGTGCGGCCGGGGGTACGGGGGTGACGCGCGCTCCGCCTAATCCTTAAATACCCTTTCGGAAATTTGCGGTGCAACCTTTTCAGGGTGTCGCAAAGCGACAGGCCCCCGCCGCCGTGTCGCACTGGCAAATCAATTTGAGACAGCAGGAGGCATCCCGAGGGGATGCACTGCCGTCAGTAGTCGCCATCCCCGGCCGTCATCACCTCGGCCAGTCGGTCGGCAGTGGTGGCGATTTCCTCCCCTTCCAGCAACCGCAGGGACCGCAGGAAGGCGTCAAGGCCATCCTGCTCGATCATCTTTGCCAGCTTGGCGGCTCTGCGCTCGTCCCTCTGCCTCTCTCGGATGGTCTCCGGGACATCGGCGAAGGCATCCCGCCACGCGTTCCCCTTGACGTGCCGCCACTGCGGCCAGCCGGTGCCGGGGTCACAGGCGGCGGCCGAGTAGTCGCCGGGTGTCACGGCAGGGAGCTTTCGGAACATCCGTGTCGTGGTGTCCTTCGATACACCAAAGGTCCGCCCGATGCTCCGCAGGGAGACCCCTTCGGGCAGCGCGCGTCGCCCTCGGTCTGTCAGCATGGCGAGGTATTGCCATGCCGCCTCCCGTGGTTGCTCGGGGTGCATGGGCAGCTTCACGCCGTCGCAGTTGACCGCCTTGGATACCACCAGGGCCTCCACCTCGGCAGCATCCCGGACGCGCGCAGGAACGCTTTGGCGACCTGCTCGGCGGTATGCCTTCATGCGGTGGTGTCCGTCGATCAGGTAGAGGCTACCGGCGATCCGAGCGACCAGCAGCGGCTCCAAGTCTCGCCCGTCGCCCAGCTTCAACACCAGGTCGGTAACGTGTTGCTCCGATGCACTCTCAAGGCGCGCCCGGTCGCGGAAGGGGGCAAGCCGGGCATTCCTTGGCTGGTACGCGTCGGCCAACCGGATGCGACCAATGGCGACCTGCTGCGGCTCGATGGCACGCCATTCGGACAGCAGGGCTTCCAGCTTCTCCAACTCCACGTCATGCCCTCCGGCGTCTCGTGGCGGGCACTTGGGGTGCGGGCAAGGCGAGAATCAGGCGGTCCAGCACCTCGCCATTGGTCAGGCGGCGGCCCTCCTTCCATTCGATGAGTCGCTGCCAGTTCTTCAATCGGTCGAAGGCAGCAAGGCCGATGGCGACCTGCCGATAGATGACCGTAGCTGGCGGCGGTGTCGGCGCGGGATAGAAGGGGGATGGTTCGTGTTGCTTCTGCACTGGCTTCTCCATGTAGCTCCGGCGAACGCGCACGGCAAAGCCGCCGAGGCCCGAAGGCCCAGCGCTCGCGGGGATGGGTGGTGGATTAGGGCCGGGTGAGGTGGCCCAGCGGTGGACCGAGGGGCGATAGGGTCGCTGCTTCTCGCCAATAGTGGCCACTAAAACCCGAGGCCATCTTAGGGCGTGCGGGGGTGTCCGTGGCGTTCTTTCCCCTGACGATGACTGCTAAATTATTTCCCTTTGGAAATCAGTGGGTTATGTCGCATGCTCCCGCCTTGGCAATTCATCCGCCCACGTCACGAATCCTTTGGGTAGGCTTCGGCCCGCTGCGGCCAAAAAGACAGATAGGGCCGCACGCGCAAGCAAGAAATCAACAGCACGGAGTCACGCCTATGTCCTTCCTGTACCGCCTTTCCTTCCGCCTTCCCTTCACTTCCCGCGTGCTGTCCCTGCTGCCCGCGCAGGGGCCGAATCAGCATGGCTTCTGGATCGACCGCCTGGGTGACTACTGCACGCTGGTCGGCCTCGGTCGCGTGGTGCTGTACGTGGAGCGTGCCGAAGGCGCACCACTGCTGCGCTTGGCGTGAGGTTCGGCGGGGCCGGCGCTGCCAGTCTCGCAGGTGCACCTGTCCCTGCGGCGGCGCTGCCGGTCCCCGCCTACGTCCTCCGCGCGCGCTGTGGCGCGCTGCTGCCGACGCCTGCGCCCGTCCACCAGGGGGGCAGGCATCGGATACGAATAGGGCCGCATTGCGCGGCCCTTGGTGTTCTTGGTGGTGCCGTGGCGCGCCGTGGTGGCGCTACGCGGCGGCCGCTCCCTGCTTCGGGTGCAGGGGTACCACTTGGGCGCTATCGCCCGTCACAAGCCGGTATAGGGCCTCTAGGGCGGCTCGCTTTTCGTCCAGGTAGTCGTGGCGGTCATAGTGGCGGGACTGGACGCCACCGAGGCCGTGCGATTGCAGTTGCGCCCGCACGTCCGAATGGATGCCAAGATCCGCCAGTCGCGTTTCCACGGTGCGCCGGATGTCGGTGATGGAGAACCCCCCGCCCGGCAGTTCCCCGGCCTCGCGCATGGCTTGCATGACGGCACGGCATCGCACGTAGGCGGTTGACGACACCATGCCCGATTCCCCGGCGGTGGCGGTGAAGATGAAGTCCCCGGCCCGCTGGGGTGCCATCGCGTGCATGGCTTCGATGGCGGCGGGAATCAGCGGGACTACGTGTTTGCGTGGTGCGCTGCGCCTGCCCTTGGAATCCCATAGCGTCAGGGTGCAGCGGTCGCTGTCATAGTCGGCGACGGTGGCGCGTGCCAGTTGTTCCAGACGCTGCCCGCCCGTCAGCAGGTGGAACCGCAGGCAGGCCGCTTCGTGATCGGGCAGGGCCTCAATGCGCCGCCAGTAGGCGCGAAGCTCCGACACCGACAGCGCGCGGTCGCGTACCTTGTTCGCGCCCTCGATGGTGCCGAGGTCGCGCGCCGGATTGGTCCTGATGCGCAGGGCGCGCAGGGCCGGGGTGGCGCTGGCGGTGGTCCGCGCCTTCACGCCTGCGGCGTAGGCCGATTGCAGATAGGACCGCACCTTGGCCGCTTCCCGCAGCTTCCCTTCATCGGTCAGCCGGGTGAGAACGGACAGCAGGTCATCGGCGGTCAGGTCATCCGCTGGGGTCGCCCACAAGCGAGGCCACGGTTCGGCGACGTGGCGCTGGATGGATGCCCGGACAGCGGATGCGCTGGACTTGCCCTTGACTTCCAGCCATTCGGCATAGGCGGTCAGCAGCGCGCCAAGGGTGGACTGCTGGCGTTCCTGTTCGGCCTGTGAAGCCTTCGCGGCTGCTTCCCGTTCGCGGCGCGCCTCCCGTTCCTCGGCTTCGAGGATGGCGCGCAGGTCGCGGTCGCCTGCCCGGTAGCGCGCCGACAGTTCCCGGCCACGGTCGCGTGCTGCTGCCAGGGACAGCGGACCGCCTGTGCCCTCCCATTCACCTAGCGGTATGCGGTCGCGCTTACCGCCCGGCTTCGTATATCGGAAGTAGAACAGGACAGCCTCGCCTTCCCTACGCCATGCCGTCAAGGTGCCGCCGCCTCTAGGCCAGCGGTCGGACCGCTCCGGATCGCCCGGTTTCAGTGAACGCAACGTGCGGTCGGTAAGCGCTGCCATCTGCTAATCCCCATTGGTGGCCGTTCGCGGCCATGATGGGTGCGGGTGGGGTGCGCCGTCAATGGCCGGTGGCCGTTCGGTGGCCGTTCGGTGGCCGTTCGCGCGTGGCTTTGGGTAGACCGGGCTGGACGCCGCTAGACGCTGTTTCCGGTGTATTTCAGGCAGTTACGGCTTCTTTGCAGAATCCGTCGGATCGTCTTGGAAGCCGGAAACTCGTGATTGAAAATCCCCGTGTCGGGGGTTCGATTCCCTCCCCGGCCACCATCCTTCGGAAGCCTGCATGGGCTTCGCCGCAAACGGACCTTCGGGTCCGTTTTCTGTTTCCGGCTTCCGCCAGGCCGCGCCGATGGCCCGGCCGCCACGCACGCCTCGCGCCGCGGTTAAAGGAATCGCTCCGCGCGTCGCTATCCCGGTAAGCGGACTGTCCACCGACGGCCACGCATGTGCCCGCGGTTGCCGACGCATTCTTCATGGGCTGCGCGCGAGCATCGGGTCCGCGGGCTGCAGATGGCGCCCGTCCGTACCGCCCGGTACCCTGGAATGCCGAGCGCGTTGCCGCGCGTGTAGGTTTTTTCCTACCCCACGACGCAAGGTTTCCCGACTTACAGGCTTTGCCGGATTTGGCATCCTTCGCGTGCCCCGGCAGTTACGGCATGCGAAGGACAGGATGACCGCTCTGCAAGGACCAGGCCACCGGCAGGACGCCGGGCCGGGGCATTAACAGGATCCGCGCCGCCAGGGCGCGGTTTTTGTTTGTGTCGCCGCATGGCCCCGCGCGACGCGGAGCGGGCGCTCAGCCTGCCGAAGGCGGCACGTAGCCGGCCGGCTTCTCGGCATCGCCACCGAACAGGAACTTCTCCATCTGCTGCTCGAGGAAGGCGCGGTGCTGCGGGTCGCGCGGCGACAGCCGGTTCTCGTTGATCAGCATGGTCTGGTGCGCCAGCCAGGCGTTCCAGGCGTTCTTGCCGATGTGGGCGTGGATGCGCTTGCCCAGCTCGCCAGGCCAGGGGATGAAATCCAGGCCCTCGGCCTCGCGTTGTTCGTACTGGCAGAAGATCGTGCGGGACATGGGCGTTGGTCGCTTCAGAGTGAGTCGAGCAGCTTGCGGATGGGCGCGGGCAGGCCGAGTCCGGCCAGTTCCGCCCACGCCACCCAGCGCTGGGCCTCATTGTCGCCCACGCGGGCGCGCGGGGCGACCTTGCGCAGGCGCATCGGCTGCAGGTGCAGGCGGTAGTGGCTGAAGGTGTGGACGATGGCCGGCAGGGCCTCGGCGGCGTCAAAGTCGCCGTCCAGCTCGCGCCCGAACCATTCGCGCAGCTCGGCCTCGGTTTCCGCCTGCGGCAGGGTCCACAGCGAGGCCCAGATCCCGGTGGACGGGCGCCGCTGCAGCAGCAGGCGGCCCTCGGCATCCTCCAGCAGCAGGGCGATTGCCTCGCGTTCGGGCAGGGTCTTGCCCGGGCGCGGGGTGGGCAGGGCGTCGACCAGGCCTTCGCGCAGGGCGGTGCAGCCGCCGGCCAGCGGACAGGCCAGGCAGGCCGGCGCGGCGCGGGTGCACTGGGTGGCGCCGAAATCCATCTGCGCCTGGGTGTAGTCGGCCATGCGTCCGGCCGGGACGTGGCGCACGTGGTCGGCGGCCAGCGCCCACATCCGTTTCTCCACCGCCGGCGTGCCGGGCCAGCCGTGGATGCCGTGCCAGCGCGCCAGCACGCGCTTGACGTTGCCGTCCAGGATCGGGAACGGATCGCCCCAGGCCTGGGCCAGGATCGCGCCGGCGGTGCTGCGGCCGATCCCGGGCAGGGCCAGCAGGGCCTCGAAGTCGCGCGGCAGGTCGCCGCCATGCAGTTCGACGCAACGCTGCGCGGCTGCGTGCAGGTTGCGGGCGCGGGCGTAGTAGCCCAGGCCGGCCCAGTGCGCCATCACCTGGTCGGTGGAGGCGGCGGCCAGGTCGGGCAGGGTGGGGAAGCTGTCGACGAAGCGCAGGAAGTACGGGATGACCGTGGCCACCTGGGTCTGCTGCAGCATGATTTCCGACAGCCACACCCGGTAGGGCGTGCGCGGGTGCTGCCAGGGCAGGTCGTGGCGGCCGTGGCGGTCGAACCAGGCCAGCAGCGGTGCGACGAAGCGGTCGGGCGTCTCAGCGGCCACGGCGCGGCTCCTGCGCGATGGCGCGCACGGCGGGGCAGGCAGGCGCCCGTCCCGCGCTCGTGGTCGCAGCGTGCATGCGCGGGCTCAGGCGCCCAGCGCCTCGGGCAGCAGCGCGTCGACGAAGGCGTCCGGATCGAACACGCGCAGGTCCTCCGGGCGCTCGCCGATGCCGGCGAAGCGGATCGGGATGCCGAACTCGCGCGCCAGGGCGAACACCACGCCGCCCTTGGCGGTGCCGTCGAGCTTGGTCACCACCAGGCCGGTCACGCCGACGGCGGCATTGAACTGGCGCAGCTGGTTGAGCGCGTTCTGGCCGGTGGTGCCGTCGATCACCATCAGCACCTCGTGCGGCGCGGCCGGGTCCAGCTTCTGCAGCACGCGCTTGATCTTGCCCAGCTCGTTCATCAGTCCGACCTGGGTGTGCAGGCGGCCGGCGGTATCGGCGATCAGCACCTGGGTGCCGCGCGCCTTCGCCGCCTGCAGTGCGTCGTAGGCCACCGAGGCGGCATCGGCGTTCTGCCCTTGCGCGATCACGGTCACGCCGTTGCGCTCGCCCCAGGCCTGCAGCTGGGCCACGGCCGCGGCGCGGAAGGTGTCGCCGGCGGCCAGCATCAGGCTGCGGCCTTCGTCCTTGAAGCGGCGGGCGAGCTTGCCGATGGTGGTGGGCTTGCCCACGCCATTGACGCCCACGGTCAGCAGCACGAACGGGCGGGTGGCCGGGGCGATCTGCAGCGGCACCGACACCGGCTTCAGCATCGCCACCAGCTCGGCGCGCAGCGCCGCCAGCAGCGCGGCCGAGTCGGCGAACTCACGCGCCTTCATGCGCTTGCGCAGCCCCTCCAGCAGTGCGGTGGTGGCGGTGACGCCGACGTCGGCGGTGAGCAGGGCGGTCTCGATCTCGTCCAGCAGGTCGTCGTCGAGCTTCGGGTTGCGCGAGAACAGGCCGCCGATGCTGCGCGCAAAGGCGCTGTTGCGCAGGCGCTCGCGCCAACCCATGCGCCCGGGCGCGGCCGCCGGCTGCACGGCGCCGCCGCCGTCCACCGGCGTGCCGGCTTCGGCGGGCACCACGACGGCCTCGCCGGCCGGCGCCTGTTCCACCACTGCAGGGTCCACCGGGGTGGCGCCAGCCGCCGGGTCGACGGCATCGCTGCCGGTCGCCTCCGGCGCGGCGGGCACGGGTGCCGGGACCTCGGCGGGGGCTGCCGGAGTGGCGGCGTTCGGGGCCTGGGGGAACGCGGCGGCGAGCTCTTCGGCGCTGAAGCGGCTTCCGGATGGCGTGGCAGGGGCGCTTTCGGGCTTCTTTCGGCGGAAGAAACTGACCATTTCGCAGGGATGTCGGAGAATGTGCACATGCTAGCACCGCACCCCGCCACAGCTTCTGAAGCCGGCCGCCGCCGGCGCGTCCCATGAGCCGCCGCCAGCCGCCCCGCGCCGGTACGCGCGGCGCGACCCCGGGCGCGGTGCGCATCATCGGCGGCCGCTGGCGTGGCACCCGCCTGCCGGTCGCCGACGTCGCCGGCCTGCGCCCGACCTCCGACCGGGTGCGCGAGACCCTGTTCAACTGGCTGATGCCGGTGCTGCCCGGCGCGCGCGTGCTGGACCTGTTCGCCGGCAGCGGCGCGCTGGGGCTGGAGGCACTGTCGCGCGGTGCGGCGCAGGCGGTGCTGGTGGAGCGCGACCGCGACGCGGCCGCTGCGCTGCGCGCCAACGTGGCGCGGCTCGGGGCGCAGGCCCGGGTGGTGGAGGCCGATGCGCTGCGCTGGCTGGATTCGGCCGATGCGGCCGCCGCCGGCGCGGCGGACATCGTGTTCGTGGACCCGCCGTTCGCGGCCGGCCTGTGGGACGCGGTGTTGCAGGCGCTGCCGCGATCGATGGCCGCCGACGCCTGGCTGTACGTGGAAAGCCCTGCCGGCAGCGAGCCGCCGCCACCGCCGGGCTGGCACCTGCACCGCGAGCTGCGCACCTCGCAGGCGCGCGCGGCCCTGTATCGTGGCCGTGGCACCGGGGGCGCTGATACACTCGGCGGCGCCAATCCGGCCCCCTGAAGACGACCCGAACCGTGGCCCATCGCCGCATTGCCGTCTATCCCGGCACCTTCGATCCGATCACCAACGGCCACATCGACCTGGTCGACCGAGCCGCGCCGCTGTTCGAGAAAGTCATCGTCGGCGTGGCCGAAAGCCAGGCCAAGGGCCCGACCCTGCCGCTGGAGCTGCGCGTGGGGCTGGCGCGCGAGGCGCTGGCGCGGCACCCCAACGTGGAGGTGCGCGGCTTCGACACCCTGCTGGCGCACTTCGTGCGCGAGGTCGGCGCCGGCGTGCTCCTGCGCGGCCTGCGCGCGGTGTCGGACTTCGAGTACGAATTCCAGATGGCGAGCATGAACCGCCACCTGATCCCGGAGGTCGAGACCCTGTTCCTGACCCCGGCCGAGCAATACAGCTTCATTTCCTCGTCGCTGGTGCGCGAGATCGCCCGTCTGGGCGGAGACGTCTCGGGCTTCGTGACCCCGGCTGTGGCCGCGGCGCTGAAGGCGGCACGGCGGGGCGATGGTTCCCAGTGACTTTACGAACCCAAGGGAGGATTTCCTGATGAACAAGACGATGCGCGCGCTCCTGCTCGCCAGCCTGGTGGCGTCCCCGCTGCTGCTGGCCGGCTGCGGCAACAAGGAAGAGGCGGTGGCCAACGAGGCCACCGAGGCGAAGAAGCTGGCCGCCCCGGCCCGCGACGACGACGCCGGCTGGAAGGCCTACCTGCCGCAGGTGGTGCAGGAGAACATGGGCACCATCACCAACAACCCGTTCCTGTACTACCTGCCGCCGGAGTCGGATCCGGAGTTCGAGGCCAAGTACGAGCGCCAGGTCGAGGCCGCCACCACCGCGATGAAGCGCGGCGTGCAGAAGGGCAACCTGCTGGCCTTCGGCTCGCCGGCGTCCTCGCGCATGGCCGGCCTGATCGAGACCGCGTTCGCCGACGTGCAGCCGGACTCGCTGAAGGGCGTGCGCATCGTGTTCATCGGCGACGCCTCGGACAACCCGCGCGTGCACGCCGTGGTCGCGCCGACCGGTGCCGACTACGTCTTCGTCGAGGCCAAGTAATTTCCCCGAGCCCGGCCGCGGCCACGCGGCCGGGCGCCGGCGGGAAGGTCTCCCCGCCCACGCGGGGCCGGTGCCGCCAGGTACCCCGGCCATGACCCGGACCGCTGTGCGATGTCACTGAAGATCAACGAATTCTGCGTCAACTGCGATGTCTGCGAGCCGGCCTGCCCCAACCAGGCCATCTCGATGGGCGAGACGATCTACGTGATCGACCCGGCGCGCTGCACCGAGTGCGTCGGCCATTTCGACGAGCCGCAGTGCGTGGCGGTATGCCCGGTCGAGTGCATCGACCCAGACCCCGACCATCCGGAAAGCCAGGAGGCGCTGCTGGAGAAGCTGCGGCGCCTGCAGCGCGAGCATCCGGAACTGTATGCCCCGGAGGCTGCACCATGAGGCTGAGCGCGCGCCTGCTGGCACTGGCGTTCCTGTTCCTGTCCGCGGCCCCGGCCGCGCTCCTGGCCGCCGATGGCGGCGACGCGCCGCAGGCGGCGCGCCCGCCGGGCGCGGCCATCGCCAGCGCGCACGAGCTGGCCACCGCCGCCGGCTTCGAGGTGCTGGAGCAGGGTGGCAACGCGTTCGACGCGGCGGTCGCGGTCTCGGCCGCGCTGTCGGTGGTCGAGCCGATCAGTTCCGGCCTCGGCGGCGGCGGCTTCTTCCTGCTGCACGACGCGGCCAGCGGCCGCGACGTGTTCGTCGACGCGCGCGAGACCGCGCCGGCGGCGGCCACCCCCGAGCGCTACCGCGACGCCAACGGCAAGCTCGACCGCGACCGTTCCCAGAACGGTCCGTGGTCGGCCGCCATCCCCGGCCTGCCGGCGGGCCTGGTGCACGTGGCGGAGAAGTACGGCCGGCTGCCGCTGAAGACCAGCCTGGCGCCGGCGATCCGCCTGGCGCGCGAGGGCTTCCCGGTGTACGCGCGGCTGGAGCGTGGATACGCCGCGCGGCGCCAGGTGATGGAGCGCTATCCTGGCACCCGCGCCGTGTTCCTGGCCGGCGGCAAGCCGCCGGTGGAGGGCCAGCTGCTGCGCCAGCCCGACCTGGCGCGCACCCTGGAGGCGCTGGCCGAGCGCGGCTTCGACGGTTTCTACCGCGGCCCGGTGGCGAAGAAGCTGCTGGCCGGCGTGCGCGCCGAGGGCGGGCAGTGGACCGCCGAGGAGCTGGCCAGCTACCAGGTGCACGAGCGCGAGCCGCTGCGCTTCTGGTACCGCGGCTGGGAGATCGTGACCGCGCCGCCGCCGTCCTCCGGCGGCGTGGCCCTGGCGCAGATGCTGC
The DNA here is from genome assembly GCF_000283075.1 of Pseudoxanthomonas sp. GW2. Taxonomy (NCBI): domain Bacteria; kingdom Pseudomonadati; phylum Pseudomonadota; class Gammaproteobacteria; order Lysobacterales; family Lysobacteraceae; genus Pseudoxanthomonas; species Pseudoxanthomonas sp. GW2. Next base: position 3,469 of record NZ_ALIP01000101.1, on the reverse strand, counting down.
AGGTGCTGGCCGGCTGGAACCTGTCCAGCCTGGACCCGGCGCAGCGCGCCCACCTGACCATCGAGTCGATGCGCCGCGCCTTCCGCGACCGCACCTTCTACCTGGGCGATCCTGGCTTCGTGCACGTGCCGGTGGAAGTGCTGGCCAGCCGCGACTACGCCGCCGGCCTGCGCTCCACCATCAATCCGCAGAAGGCCACCCCCAGCGACGTGTTCTCCGGCCTGCCCACGCCGCTGGAGGACGAGGAGACCACCCACTTCTCGATCATCGACGCCGAGGGCAACCGCGCCGCGGTCACGCAGACGGTGAACCTGCTGTTCGGCTCGGGCCTGGTGCCGCCGGGCACCGGCGTGCTGCTGAACAACGAGATGGACGACTTCGCCCTGCTGCCGGGCCAGCCCAACGCCTTCGGCGTGATGGGCTACGAGGCCAACGCGCCGGAGCCGGGCAAGCGCCCGCTCAGCTCGATGACCCCGACTTTCATGGTTTCGCCGGACCGCGTGGCGGTGCTGGGCACCCCGGGCGGCAGCCGCATCATCACCATGGTCCTGCTGGGCGTGCTCGGCTACGCCGACGGCCTGGACGCGCAGGCGGTGGCGGCGCTGCCGCGCTACCACCACCAGTGGCAGCCGGACGTGGTCGAGGCCGAGACCGGCGCATTCAGCCCGGAGGTGGCCGCGCGCCTGCGCGCCATGGGCCACACCCTGGACCTGCCGGACGGCGAGGTCTCCAGCGGCGCCTCCAGCCACTTCTGGGGCAACCTGCAGACGGTGATGTGGGATCGCCGCGGCAACGCGCTGCAGGGCGGAACCGACCCGCGCAACCCGGTGGGCAAGGCCGAGGTGCGCCTGGTGCGCGCGGCCGAAGCCGTGCCCTGAGCGGGCGCGGCCGAGTTCCGGATTCTTAACGGATGCAGCGCTAGCATTCGTTCATGAAACTCTGGTCCATCCGCGGCAATTCGCAAAAACTCGACGGCGGCTCCATGTTCGGCAACGCGCCGAAGGCGATGTGGGAGAAGTGGGCCCGCCCCGACGAGCACAATCGCATCGACCTGGCCTGCCGCGCGCTGCTGGCCAGCCCGCTGAACGGCAAGACGGTGCTGTTCGAGACCGGCATCGGCGCGTTCTTCGAGCCGAAGCTGCGCGAGCGTTACGGCGTGCAGGAAGACCGCCACGTGCTGGTGGAATCGCTGCGCGCGGCCGGTTTCGAGCACGAGGACGTGGACGCGGTGGTGCTCAGCCACCTGCACTTCGACCACGCCGGCGGCCTGCTGGCGCCGTGGACCGAGGGCAGGGCGCCGGAACTGCTGTTCCCCAACGCCACCTACCTGGTCGGCGCCGCGCACTGGGAGCGCGCGCGCAACCCGCACCCACGCGACCGCGCCAGCTTCATCCCCGAACTGCCGGCGCTGCTGGAGGCCAGCGGCCGCCTGGAGATCGTCGACGGGCCGTACTCGCAGGCGCTGGGCCAGGCGGTGCGCTTCAGCTTCAGCGACGGCCACACCCCGGGCCTGATGCTGGCCGAGATCCTCGGCCCGGAACTGGTCGACGGCCAGCCGCACGGCGGCGTGGTGTTCTGCGCCGACCTGATCCCCGGCCGTTCCTGGGTGCACCTGCCCATCACCATGGGCTACGACCGCAACGCCGAGCTGCTGATCGACGAGAAGCGCGCCTTCCTCGAGGACAAGCTGGCGCGCAACGTGCACCTGTTCTTTACCCACGACCCGGGCTGTGCCCTGGCCCAGGTGGCGCGCGACGAGAAGGGCCGCTACCGCACCATCCACGAGGTCGCCGAACTGGTCGCGCGGCCGCTGGGCGCGCACAGCCTGGCAGCCTGAGCCGCCGCGCCGCATCCGCCGGCGGTCTACCGCCGCGCGCGCATCGCCGCTACCTTTCCGCCCGGGAGAAACGCCGCAAGGCAAAGGGGGAACGATGGAGGTAACGGCTTCGCGGCAGTGGATGCAGGCCTTGCTGGCCACGACACTGCTGGCGTTGGGGATCGGCTGCGACGCGGCCGGTCCGGGCGCGGCGCAGGCGCCGGTGCGCGCCAACCAGCTCGGCTATCCGCCGGCGGCCCGCAAGCTGGTGGTGGTGGAAACCTCCGCGCCGGCGCGGTTCCGGGTGGTGGCCGAAGGCCGGGACGAACCGCTGCTGCAGGGGCAGCTGCAGCCGGCCGGGCACTGGGAACCGGCCGCGCGCGACGTGGCCCTGGCCGACCTCAGCGCGCTCGCCACGCCGGGCCGCTACCGCCTGCTGGTCGATGGCATGGCGCCGTCCGATCCGATCGTGGTCGACGCCGGGGCCTATGCCGGCGTGGCCATGGGCGCGCTGAAGGGGTTCTATTTCCACCGCGCCAGCACGCCGCTGGCGCGCGGGCATGCCGGGCGCTGGGCGCGCAAGGCCGGGCATCCGGACGACAAGGTGCTGGTGCATGCCTCCGCGGCCTCGCCCGGGCGCAAGGCCGGCAGCCGCATCGCGGCCCCGCGCGGCTGGTACGACGCCGGCGACTACGGCAAGTACGTGGTCAATTCCGGCATCACCCTGTGGACCCTGCTGGCGGCGTGGGAGCACTACCCGGAATTCTTCCGCGGCCGCGACGCCGGCATCCCGGAAAGCGGCGATGCGGTGCCGGACATCCTCGACGAAGCGCTGTGGAACCTGCAGTGGATGCTGGCCATGCAGGACCCGGCCGACGGCGGCGTGTACCACAAGCTGACCACGCTGCAGTTCTCCGCCATGGTGATGCCGCACCAGGACACCGCGCCGCGCTACGTGATGGCCAAGAGCACCGCCGCGACCCTGGACTTCGCCGCGGTGATGGCCATGGCCAGCCGCATCTACGCGCCGTACGAAGCGCAGTTCCCGGGCCTGGCGCGGCGCATGGCCGATGCCGCGCAGCAGGCCTGGGCCTGGGCCCTGGCCAATCCGCAGGTCGAGTACCGGCAGCCGGCGGACGTCGGTACCGGCGCCTATGGCGATGCCTACCTGGAGGACGAGTTCGCCTGGGCCGCGGCCGAGCTGTACCTGCTGACCGGCGAGCCCGGCTACTGGGAGGCATTCCACCAACGCGCCGGCGTGCCGGGCGTGCCCGGCTGGGCCGACGTGCGCGCGCTGGGCTGGATCTCGCTGGCCCAGCACCTGCCGCGGCTGCCGGACGACGCTGCCCGCGGACAGGTGCGCGAGGGCCTGCTGCAGGTCGCGCGCGGGCTGCAGGAGCGGGAGGCGCAGTCGCCGTGGAAGCTGGCCATGCGCGGCGAGGATTTCGTCTGGGGCAGCAACGCGGTGGTGCTCAACCAGGCGCTGCTGATGCTGCAGGGCTACCGCCTGGGCGGCGGGCGCGAATTGCTGGACGCCGCCCAGTCCCACCTGGACTGGGTGCTGGGGCGCAACCCGCTGGGCGTGTCCTTCGTCACCGGTTTCGGCCTGCGCACGCCGATGCACGTGCATGACCGCCTGTCGGCGGCCGACGG
>NZ_ALIP01000100.1:0-3752 GCF_000283075.1 Pseudoxanthomonas sp. GW2 | reverse complement strand
CACCGCGCACGCCGCCATGGCGACCTTCGCCCCCGCGGGCGAGCCGGAGCAGCCAGGGGGACGGGCGCGGGAACACTGCGTGGCCACGGCCACGCGATGCCTCCGGCCACCTCCCCGCGGAGGCTCCAGGTCAGGCGGAAGACGGACGCGTCTTCCGGCCGGGGCAGGTCTTCGGGCTCATGGACGGGCGGCGAAGGCCGCGTGCCTACTGTCCGCCGCTTCCCGGCCGGTGGGCCAGTGCGATGGCGGGGTTCGTTTCCAATTACCGCTGCGGGGCAGCGCCGGAATTGTCCTGCAGGGCAGGACGCACCGGACTTCCCTTTTAATTCATCGCTACATCTGGATGAAGCGATGAAACCTCCGGCGCGGAGAAGGTAGCCGGTCCACCGGCGACCGGTCAACCGCCGCCGCCTGCGCGGGCATGGCGCCGATCTGGGAAAATGGCGGCCGATCCGGGCCTGGCGCCCGGCAGGATTCCCGCTTGAGCAGTACCGCGTTCCCGTCCCTGTTCGCGCACGTGCCGGCCGGCGCCTTCGGGCCGCTGGCCTCGCCCAACCGCGAGCGCTACTGGCGCCTGCTGTGCCGGCTGTTCGACGAGTACTTCGGCCCGGACGCGCCGCTGCCGCCCAGCCACGGCTTCGCCCGGCGCGAGATCGTCGCCGCGCTGGAGCGCTACCTGCTGGCCGAGGAAACCTGGGAGGACGAGGGCGAGACCCCGCTCCAGGGCGGCCTGGCCGCGCGCGCGGCGGCGGTGTACGAGCGCCTGCGCCAAGCCGGCTGGCTGCGCCAGGACAAGCTCGGCGCGCGCGAGATGGTGCTGATGCCGCCGGCCCTGGCCCAGCTGCTGGGCACCCTGGTGGAGTTCGCCGACCGCGGTCCCACTTTCGTTTCGGCCAAGATCCGTTCGATCGAGCTGCAGCTGCAGCAGGTGGCCGACGGCCGCGCCGGCGGCGAGGCGCTGGACGAGGCCGCCGAGCAGGCGCGCCGGCTGCTGTCCTCGCTGGCCTCGATGAGCCTGCAGGTGCGCGACCTGATGCCCGAGCTGGTGCGCTCGGAGACCACCGCCCAGTTCGCGCGGCAGTGGTTCGAGCGCTACGTGGCCCAGTTCTTCATCCGCGACTACGCCGACCTGCACCGCGCCGACCACCCGCTGGCGCGGCGCGCGCAGATCCTGCTGATGGTGCAGGAGATCGAGAACGGCCCGCTGCGCGAGGACATCGCCGCCTGGTACCGCGAGCACGTGGCCGAGGGCGACGATGCCCGTGCCCGCCAGCTGCTGCAGCGCAGCCTGATGCGCCTGCGCGAGCTGGAGCGCATCGATGAGTACCTCGCACGCCTGGACGAGGACATGCGCCAGGCCAACCGCCGCGCGCTGGCCTTCCTCGACTACCGCCTGCGCGCGCCGGACCGCCTGGACGTGCTGCTGCACCGCGCCGCCAGGGGTGCGCTGGCCGCCGACGAGAACGCGCTGCGCATGCCGGTCGGTCCGGGTGGGCTGATGGACGAGACCCAGCTGCGTGCGCCGCGCCGCCGTCCGCAGCCGATCCCGCGCAGCGCAAACAGCAATGCCCAGCCCAGCGCCGAGCAGATCGCGCGGCTGAGCCTGCTGCGGCGGATGAAGCGGGTGCGCCTGGTCACCGCCGAGGACATGGCCTCCTACGTCGGCCGCCAGCTGCCGCCCGGCGGCAGCGTGGATTCCGGCGCGCTGGAGATCTCCAGCATCCAGGACCTGCGCGCCTGCCAGACCCTGCTGACCCTGGCCCTGCGTGGCAGCCGCCCCGGCGGCCTGCGTCGCGACGACCCGCTGGGCCGCTTGTTGCGCGGCTTCCGGGTCGAACTGGTCGACCGCGGCGAACCGGGCGACAACGGCTGGCTGCGCGCCCCGCGCTTCGTCGTCCACCACGCCGCAGGCCGCGGTCCCTCCGCTTCCAATGCCGCGCGCGCCAGCGCGCAGGCCGAGCCCGATCCCGCATGAAACGTTCCTGGAACACCCTCAGCCAGCAGTCCAACGGCATGTATGCCGTGGCCGACTTCGAACGCGCCGCCTACCGCCTGGTCACCGAGCAGGTGCTGTATGCCAGCGATGCCCGCTCGCGCAGCGCCTACCACCTGGTGGAGGCCTACCTGGAGGACTTCGCCGCGGCGCTGGACCCGCTGGGCATCCGCCTGGAGCGCAACGCCCACCACCGCTACGTCGTGGCCCTGCCCAAGCACGGCGAGGGCACCCCGGTGCGCCTGGACGAGACCCTGTTCCTGCTGGTCCTGCGCCAGCGCTACGACGAGGGCATGAAGCAAGGCCTGGTCGAGGAGCTGGGCGAGGTGGTGGTGGAGCTGCCCGAGCTGCAGGAGGCCTGGCCGGCACTGACCGGGCGGCCGATGCCTGAGGTCGGCGCGCTGCGCGCGCTGGCCGCCACCGCCCGCCGCTGGGGCGTGTGCCGCCTGGTCGAGGGCGAGCCGGACGACCTGCAGCCGTTCCATCTGGTGGTGCGCCCGGCGATCGTGGACATCGTCGGCGAGCAGTGGCTGCACCGGCTGGACCAGCACAACCTGGGCGGCGCCGACGCGGAAGCCGATGCCGGCGACGACGCCGGGGACACGGAGGACGACCATGCAGCTGCTTGAGCGCATGCACCTGGTGCAGTACTTCCTGTTCGAGGCCAAGACCCTGCAGCTGGACCGCACCAGCGCCATCATCGCGCCCAACGGCGCGGGCAAGAGCGCGCTGCTGGACGCGCTGCAGCTGGTCCTGCTGGGCGGCGACCGCCGCCACATCCACTTCAACGCCCAGGCCGGCGGCAAGGCGCGCGCGCGCAGCATCCGCGACTACTGCCTGGGCGTGTACCGCAGCGGCGAGGACGGCCGCAAGCGGCGCACCGCCACCACCTACATCAGCCTGGTGTTCCGCGACGAGGAGACCGGCGCCCCGCTGACGGCCGGCATCTCGCTGGGCGCCTCGGCCGACGAGCCCGAGCACCGCCAGCACGGCCTGTACCTGCTGCCGGGCGTGGCCCTGGAGCTGGACGAGCACCTGGAGAAGGTCGACGGCCGCGAACTGCCGCTGGAGTGGAGCCGGTTCCGCGAGCTGGCCGCAAAGCGCTGCCGCAAGGCCGGCACCACCCCGGAGTTCCACGCCAGCGGCGAGCGCTTCGTCAAGGACCTGCTGCACCGCCTGCGCGCCAACCCCGGCGGGGGCGTGGACTTCAACGCCTACCGCAAGGCCTTCCAGAACGCGCTGAACCTGCAGCGGGTCGAGGACGTGGACCTGTTCGTGCGCACCCTGGTGGCCGAGGACCGGCCCACCGACATCGCCCGCTTCAAGGCGCTGCTGGACAGCTTCCGCCAGATCAAGGAGCGGATCGAGCAGCTGGAGCGGCGCATCGCCGAGGCCGAGGCGGTGGACGCGCAGTACGGCAAGGTCGCCGCGCAGGCGGTGCGCGCCGCGTCCTACCGTGCCCTGGCCGCCGAGTACGCGCGCGACCTGCTCGGCGAGCAGGTCGAGCAGGCCCAGGCCGACTGCGACGCCGGACGCGAGGAACTGGCCGCCGCCGGCCTGGCCCTGGAGCAGGCGCGCGCCGAGCGCCGCAGCCTGCAGGAGGAATACGAGCGGGTGCGCGAGCAGCTGCAGGGCAGCGCCGGCTACGGCGAGCAGGCCTCGTTCCGCGAGCTGGCCGGCCGCGACCGCGAGCAGCTGCAGCGCCTGCAGGCCGACCTGCTGCGGCGGCTGGAGCAGCTGCGCGAGCCGCTGCGGGAAG
>NZ_ALIP01000099.1:0-46683 GCF_000283075.1 Pseudoxanthomonas sp. GW2 | reverse complement strand
CGCGCGCCGCCTGGGCGCGGCGGTCGAGTCGCTGCGCCGCGCCCCGGATTCGCCGCGGGCGCTGGAGCACTTCGACCACGTCGCCCGCGACCTGCTGCGCTGAACGCAGCCGGCCCCGGATGGCCAGGCCACCCGGGGCCGCGCCGGCGCCCCGTCAGCCCAGGCTCGCCGAACGCTCGTACCAGTCGATGCGGCGGGTGACCAGCATCACCAGGGCGAGCACGCCGAACAGCAGCAGCGAGCCCATCAGCAGCGCGTGGTCCTCGGCCGCCAGCAGGCTGTAGAGCATCCCGTACAGCCCGGACAGCAGCCCGGCGAACACGCCGGCGCGCCACCAGCTGCGCAGCACCCCGGACACGTAGGCGAACTGCAGGCCGATGCAGGCCGCGGCGGAGGCCAGGTAGGCCAGACCGAACGCGACGTGCTCGGACAGGGCCAGCAACAGCAGGAAGAACACCGCCAGGGCCAGGCCCACCATCAGGTACTGCAGCGGGTGGATGCGCAGCCCCCGCACCAGCTCCAGCAGGGCGAAGCCGACGAAGGTCAGGACCACGAACAGCACCCCGTACTTGGTGGCGCGGTCCACCCGGGTGTGGGCGTCGACCGGATCGACCAGGGCCACCTCCAGGCTGTCCCAGTCCGCCGGCGCGCCGGGGCGCGACGCGGCCTGGCCAGTCGCCGGATCGGCCACCGCGGCCAGCACCTGGGCGCGCGCCGCGCTGGCCAGCGAGGACACGCTCCAGCTGGCGCTGAATCCCTCCGCGCCGACCTCGCGCTGGCTGGGCAGGAAGCGCCCGCCGAACGAGGGATGCGGCCAGGCCGACCGCAGCCGGACTTCGTTGCTGTCGGCGACCGGCACGATCGCCAGCGAGCGGGTCCCGGCCAGATCCATCCGCAGCCGCGCGCGCGAGGCCTCCAGTCGGCTCGCATCGGCGGCCGGCGGCACCAGGCGCGCATGCACGCCGTCCAGGCGGCCGCCCAGGTCGGCGGTGCCGGCGCTCAGCCGCGCCGCGGCGCCATCGACCTCCAGTACCGGGGTGCCGACCAGCCCGCGCACGTCGCCCAGGCCGAATGCCAGGTACGGGGTGCCGTAGCGGCGCCCGTCCACGCGCGGCAGGGCCAGCGGCTCGAACGTCGCCTCCAGCTCGGCCTGCCAGCGGAACACGCGCACGTCGTACAGGCCGACCCGGCGCGCCTCCGGCAGCAGCACGCCGCCGGCGTGCAGCGTGGCCGGCGCCTGCACCAGGTAGCCGGACACGGTTTCCTCGCGCAGTTCCAGGCGGCCATCGGCGCCGGCCGCGTTCACCCGCCGGGTCGCGGTCCAGGGCACCACCCTGAGGGGTCCGGCCAGCCGCTGCGGCCCGGCCATGCCCTCGGCCACCCGCTGCACCGCCTCGGCGCGGTGTATCTGGCGGTCCTGGACCAGCCCACGGATCATCGCCAGCGGCACCAGCAGCAACAGCACCAGGGCGCCGACGGTGAGGAACCGCAACAACAGCTTGAATGAAGTCATCAGAATGCTCCGCGGTGGACTGCGGCGCATCCTCGACGGCGTGCGTGGCGGGGCAATGGGGCGTGTTTGAAGCCAGGGTGAAGTCGGCTTGCGGCTAGCCGCGCGGCAGCGCCAGGCCGGCCTCGGCGCCGCCGCCGGCGCGGTTGGCCAGCCAGGCCCTGCCGCCGTGCAGGCGCGCGACCTCGCGCACGAACGGCAGGCCCAGGCCGGAACTGCGCGGCTGGCCGTCGGGCCGCGGCAGCGAGTAGAAGCGCTCGAACACCCGCTCCAGGGCGTAATCCGGCACGCCCGGCCCGCTGTCCAGCACGCGCAGCACCGCCTGACCGCCCTCCTCCGCCAGCACCAGCACCAACGTGCTGCCACGCGGAGCAAAGGCCAGGGCGTTGTCCAGCAGGTTGCCCAGCGCCTGGCGCAGCAGGAAGGGATCGCCGGCGACGCGCGGCGGCTGCGCTGGCAGTTCCAGGCACAGGTCCACGCCCGCCGCGGCCAGGCGCGGCTCGCCCGCCGCCGCGACCGCGGCGGCCAGCTCCGCCAGGTCCACCGGCTCGCGCCGCTGCAGCCAGCCATGCTGCTCGACCTCGGCCAGGGCCAGCAGCTTGTCGATGGTCTCGGTCAGCCGCCCCTGCTGCTGCAGGATGTTGCGGGCAAAGCGCTGGCGCTCGGCCTCCGGCAGCGGTTCCTGCAGCAGCTCGGCAGCGCCGCGGATCGCCGCCAGCGGGCTCTTCATCTCGTGGGTCAGCGACTGCACGTACTGCTCCACGTAGGCCTTGCCCTCCAGCTTGCGGCGCATGTCCTCCAGCGCCCGCGCCAGGTCGCCGAGCTCGTCGCGGCCCGGTGGCGGTGGTGCGGCCGGCTCGCCGGCGGCCACCGCGCGCGCATAGCGGGCCAGGCGGCCGATGCGGCGCGACAGCCAGGCGGTGACCAGCACCGCGACCAGCGCCGACAGCCCGACCAGCCATGCCCCCTGGTGCAGCATGCGCCGCTGCCCGGCCTCGATGAACGGCTCCAGGCTGCGGTTCGGGCGGGCCACGGTCAGCACGCCGATCAGCCGTCCCGGATCGTCGGGGTCGTGCACCGGCGCGGCCACGTGCATCACCGTGTGGGCGTGGTCGCCGGGCGCCTCGGGGCTGGAGCGCGCGCCGTACTCGCCGCGCAGGGTGCGGTAGACGTCGTTCCAGCGCGAGTTGTCGCGGCCCAGGTCGCGCCCGCGCGAGTCGTACACGACGATGCCGCGGGCATCGGTCACGGTCACCCGCAGGTCGATGCCGCGCTTGGGCACGTCCCAGATGCGCGCGCCCGGGTCGCGCCTGGCCGCCTCGGCCAGCTGCCGGGCGAAGTCGCCCTCGGCGATGCGCCCGGCCTTGAGGTCGGCGGCGGCCATCACCGCCAGCGCGTTGGCGGTGTCGACCAGGGTGGATTCCATGGCCTGGCGCACGCCGGGCTTGACCTCGTCCACGAACACCTGCAGCACGAAGAACGCGGCCAGGCCCACGATCAGGAAGAAGCCGAGGAACAGGCGCAGGCCCAGGCGCATTCAGGCCTCGATCGCGTAGCCGAGGCCGCGGTGGGTGCGGATCGGGTCCGGCTCCACGCCGGCGGCGCGCAGCTTGGCGCGCAGGGTCTTGACATGGGTGTCCACGGTGCGGTCGCCGCTGGCGGCGGCGCTGTCCCAGGCCCGGTCCATCAGCTGGGCGCGGCTGAGGATGGCGCCGGGACGCTGCAGCAGGGCCTCCAGCAGGGCGTATTCGTAGCGGGTCAGGTCCAGCGGCCGGCCGCGGTAGTGGATGCGGTGCCCGGCGCGGTCCACGGCGAAGTCGCCGCGTTCCAGCCAGGCTGCGTCCGCGCCCGCGGCGGGGTGCCGGCGCAGGCGCGCGCGCACCCGCGCCACCATCTCCCGCGGCGAGAACGGCTTGGCCACGTAGTCGTCGCCGCCCAGTTCCAGGCCCAGCACCGGGTCGATCTCCTCGCCGCGCGCGGTGAGGAAGATCACCGGCACGCCGCTGAACGCGCGCACCTGGCGGCACACATCGAAGCCGCCGATGTCCGGCAGGCCCACGTCCAGCACCAGCACGTCGACCCCGCCGGCGCGCACCCGCTCCACCGCCTGCCCCCCGAGCAGGCAGTGCTCGGCCTGCAGGCCCTCGCTGCGCAGGGCATAGAGCAGCGTGTCGGCGATCGCCGGTTCGTCGTCGACGATGAGGATCAGCGGCGCGGATGGCATCGGCCAAGCATAGTCGCGCCCCATGGCGGCGGCTATGCTGCGCGCATGAATTACCGCCACGCCTTCCATGCCGGCAACCATGCCGACGTGCTCAAGCACGTCGTCCTGCTGGCGCACCTGGACGCCCTGCTGCGCAAGGACGGTCCGTTCTTCGTGCTCGACACGCATGCCGGCCGCGGCCGCTACCTGCTGCAGGGCGAGGCCGCCGGCCGCACCGGCGAGGCGGCCGGCGGCATCCTCGCCCTGGCCGGGCGCGGCGAAGCGCCGCCGGCGGTCGAGCGCTACCTGCGCGCGGTGGCGGCGATCAACCCGGTCGACGCCCTGCTCGCCTACCCCGGCTCGCCGCTGCTGGCCGCGCAGGCCATGCGCGAACAGGACCGCCTGGCCGCCTGCGAACTGCAGCCGGAGGAAGCAGCGGAACTGAAGGCGCTGTTCGCCCACGACGGGCGCGTGGCGGTGCACGCGCGCGACGGCTACGACGCGGTGCGCGCCCTGCTGCCGCCGCGGGTGGACGGAGTGCGCTACGCGCGCGGACTGGTGCTGGTCGACCCGCCGTACGAGGCCCAGGAAGCCGAATACCCGAAGGTGGTGGCGGCGGTACGCGAGGTCCTGCAGCGCTGGCCGCAGGCGGGCGTGGCGATCTGGTACCCGGTCAAGCAGCGGCGCTCGCTGCAGCCGTTCTTCCGCAAGCTGGCCGGGCTGCCGGCGCGCTCGGTGCTGCTGGCCGAGCTGCTGGTGCGCCCGGACGACTCGCCGCTGCGCCTCAACGGCAGCGGCATGGCGCTCATCAACCCGCCGTGGAAGCTGGACGAGGCCATCGCCCCGGCCCTGCCGTTCCTGCAGCGCCACCTTGGCGAGGCCGGCGCCTCGACCAGGCTGGAGTGGCTCCGGCGCGACGAGGGCTGAGCGCGCTCAGGCGGCCGGGCGGTCCTCGCCCTCCGGTTCGAAGAAGCTCCAGCGCACCACCGGGAACCGCGCCTTGAGCGCGCGCTCGACGGTGTCGATGTCCTCGAGCATGGCCGGGCCATCGTGGGAACGGCGCATGCGCGCATGGGTGGAGACCAGCACGTCGTGGCCCTGCTGCAGGGTGATCACGTGCAGCACCTCGGCGATCTCCGGGCGCGCCGCCAGGAACTCGGCGATCTGCGCCTGCAGGAAGGGATCGACGCTCTGCCCGATCAGCATGGCCTTGACCTCGATCGCCACCAGCACCGCGACCACGATCAGCAGCAGGCCGATGGCGATGGTGCCCAGCGCGTCCCACAGCGGGTTGCCGGTGAGCACCGCCAGGCCAACCGCCACCAGGGCCAGGACCAGGCCGGTCAGCGCCGCCAGGTCTTCGCCGAAGATCACCACGAGTTCGGCCTGGCGGCTCTCGCGGAACCAGCCCCACAGCGAGCGGCCGTCGCGCGCCTTGTCCACCTCGCGCAGGCAGGCGCGCATGGAAATGCCCTCGGCGACGATGGCGAACACCAGCACCCCGGCGGCCCACCACCACTGCTCCAGCGGCTCGGGATGCTGCAGCTTGTGCACGCCCTCGTACACCGAGAACATGCCGCCGACGCTGAACAGCATCACCGCCACCAGGAAGGACCAGAAGTAGATGGCGCGCCCGTAGCCCAGCGGGTACTCCGGGCTCACCGGACGCTTCGACTGGCGCAGCCCCAGCAGCAGCAGGAGCTGGTTGCCGCAGTCGGCGAAGGAGTGCACGGTCTCGGCGAGCATCGCCCCGGAGCCGGTGACGAAGGCGGCCACGCCCTTGGCCAGCGCGATCGCCAGGTTGGCGCCCAGCGCGAAGAAGATCGCGCGCGTGGAATCTCCATTGCCGGCCATGCCTGTCCTCCGTCGCGGGGCCGGCGGAGTCTAGCAAGGCCCCCCGGCTCCCCGCGTGCAGCCCGATGTGGGAATATCGGACCCATGCCACGCAACCGGCTTCCCCCCTGGCACGAGGAATTCGTGCTGCCCAACCGCAGGGCCATCCTGATCCGTCCGATCCGCCCGGAAGACGCCGCGCCGCTGCACGCCGCGTTCGGGCTGCTGGGGCCGGAGGAGATCCGGGTCCGCTTCGCCGGCGGCGAAGGCGGGCTGGACCTGGACGAGGCCGGCCGCCTGGCCCGCCCCGATCCACGCCAGGAGCTGCTGCTGGTCGGCGCCGAGCCCTACCCGCCCGGCGAGGCGATGATCGCCGGGCTCGGCCGCGCGCGCCGGGTGCCCGGCACCCGCCAGGCCGAATGCACGATCCTGCTGGCCCGCTACGTGGCCGGCCTGGGCCTGGGCCGGCACCTGCTGCAGAAGCTGGTGAAGTGGGGCCGCGGCCGCGCCGTTGACCGCCTGTTCGGCGACATTCCCGCAAGCAACGTGCCGATGCTGGAGCTGGCGGAATCGCTGGGCTTCCGCCCGGAGCCGGAGGCGCAAGTCCCGGCCGGGCTGGTGCGGGTGGTGCTGGACCTGGCGCGCCGCTGAGCGCCGCGCGCGGACGCACCCGGTCGGGTGCGCACGGGCCGCCCGCGCCCGCCCGGTACAATGGACGGCTCATGTCGTTGTCGAACCGAGCCGTGTCTCCCATTCCCCCGCTTCCCCGGCGTGGCCAGGCCCGCGCCTGGTGGAACGCGCCGGCCTCGCCCTCCGCGCTGGCCTGGCACCTGGTGCGCGCCGCCCGCGCCCATCCCGGTCCGCTGCTGTTCGTGGCCCGCGACACCCTGTCCGCGCACCAGGTCGAGGCCGACCTGCTGACCCTGCTGGGCGCCGGGGCCGACCTGCCGGTGGTGCCGTTCCCGGACTGGGAGACCCTGCCCTACGACCGTTTCAGCCCGCATCCGGACATCATCAGCCAGCGCCTGGCCGCGCTGCAGCGCCTGCCGCGGCTGGAGCGCGGGATCGTGGTGGTGCCGGTGCAGACCCTGCTGCAGCGGCTGCCGCCGCTGCGCTACATCGCCGGCAGCAGCTTCGACCTGAAGACCGGCCAGCGCCTGGACCTGGACGCGGAGAAGCGCCGGCTGGAATCGGCCGGCTACCGCAACGTGCCGCAGGTGCTGGACCCGGGCGACTTCGCCGTGCGCGGCGGCCTGCTCGACGTTTACCCGATGGGCGCCGAGGCGCCGCTGCGGATCGAGCTGCTGGACGACGAGATCGACTCGATCCGCCGCTTCGACCCGGAGAGCCAGCGCTCGCTGGAGAAGATCGAGGCGGTGCACATGCTGCCCGGGCGCGAGACGCCGATGGACGAGGCCAGCCTGGCGCGGGTGATGGACGCCCTGCGCGAGCGCTTCGACGTCGATACCCGGCGCAGCGCGCTGTACCAGGACCTCAAGGCCGGCATTGCCCCGGCTGGCATCGAGTACTACCTGCCGCTGTTCTTCGCCCCCAGCCGCGATGGTTCCGGATCGACCGCGACGCTGTTCGACTACCTGCCGGTGAGCGTGCTGCCGGTGCTGGCCGACGGCGCCAGCGCCTGCGCCGACGCGTTCTGGCAGCAGGCCGGCAACCGCTACGAGCAGCGCCGGCACGACGTCGAGCACCCGGTGCTGCCGCCGGCCGAGCTGTACCTGCCGCCGGACGCGCTGCGCGAGCAGCTCAACCGCGGCATCCGCATCGAGGTGTGCGGCCCGCAACACACCCACGCCGCCGACGCCGCCGCCCTCGGCGACCAGCCGGCGCCGGCGCTGCCGATCGCCGGGCCCGACCAGCCGCGCGCCGGCGAGGCCCTGCGCAGCTTCCTGTCCAGCTACCCGGGCCGGGTGCTGGTGGCCGCCGACTCGCCCGGCCGCCGCGAGGCCCTGCTGGAAGTGCTGCAGGCCGCCGGGCTGCAGCCGAAGACCGTGGCCGGCTTCCCCGCCTTCCTCGAGGGCGACGAGCGCTTCGCCCTGGCGGTGGCGCCGCTGGAAGACGGCTTCGCCCTGGACGAGCCACGGCTGGTGGTGCTCACCGAGCGCCAGCTGTTCCCCGAGCGCGCCACCCAGCCGCGGCGCGCGCGCCGCGCCGGGCGCGAGCCGGAGGCGATCATCCGCGACCTGGGCGAGCTGACCGAGGGCGCGCCCATCGTCCACGAGGACCACGGCGTCGGCCGTTACCGCGGCCTGGTGGCGATGGACATCGGCGGCATGCCCGGCGAGTTCCTGGACATCGAGTACGCCAAGGGCGACCGCCTGTACGTGCCGGTCACCCAGCTGCACCTGGTCAGCCGCTACTCCGGCGCCTCGCCGGAGACCGCGCCGCTGCACTCGCTGGGCGGCGAGCAGTGGACCCGGGCCAAGCGCAAGGCCCAGGAGAAGGTCCGCGACGTGGCCGCCGAGCTGCTGGAGATCCAGGCCCGGCGCAAGGCCCGCGCCGGCCTGGCGCTGGACATCGACCGCGCCATGTACGAGGGCTTCGCCGCCGGCTTCCCGTTCGAGGAGACCCCGGACCAGCACGCGGCGATCGAGGCGGTGCTGCGCGACCTGCAGTCCAGCCAGCCGATGGACCGGGTGGTCTGCGGCGACGTCGGCTTCGGCAAGACCGAGGTCGCGGTGCGCGCGGCCTTCGCCGCGGCCAGCGCCGGGCGCCAGGTGGCGGTGCTGGTGCCCACCACCCTGCTGGCCGAGCAGCACTACCGCAACTTCCGCGACCGCTTCGCCGACTGGCCGCTCAAGGTCGAGGTGCTGTCGCGCTTCAAGAGCAGCAAGGAGATCAAGGCCGAGCTGGAGAAGGTGGCCAGCGGCCAGATCGACGTGATCGTCGGCACCCACCGCCTGCTGCAGCCGGACGTGAAGTTCAAGGACCTGGGCCTGGTCATCGTCGACGAAGAGCAGCGCTTCGGCGTGCGCCAGAAGGAGGCGCTGAAGGCGCTGCGCGCCAACGTGCACCTGCTGACCCTGACCGCGACCCCTATCCCGCGCACGCTCAACATGGCCATGGCCGGCCTGCGCGACCTCAGCATCATCGCCACCCCGCCGCCCAACCGGCTGGCGGTGCAGACCTTCGTCGTGCCCTGGGACGACAACCAGCTGCGCGAGGCGTTCCAGCGCGAGCTGTCGCGCGGCGGCCAGCTGTACTTCCTGCACAACGACGTCGAAAGCATCGGCCGCATGCAGCGCCAGCTGCAGGAACTGGTGCCGGAGGCGCGCATCGGCGTGGCCCACGGGCAGATGCCCGAGCGCGAGCTGGAGCGGGTGATGCTCGACTTCCAGAAGCAGCGCTTCAACGTGCTGCTGGCGACCACGATCATCGAGTCGGGCATCGACATCCCCAACGCCAACACCATCATCATCAACCGCGCCGACCGCTTCGGCCTGGCCCAGCTGCACCAGCTGCGCGGCCGCGTCGGCCGCTCGCACCACCGCGCCTATGCCTACCTGCTGGTGCCGCCGGACCGCCGCGCCATGACCCCGGACGCGGAGAAGCGGCTGGAGGCGATCGCCTCGATGGACGAGCTGGGCGCCGGCTTCACCCTGGCCACCCACGACCTGGAGATCCGCGGCGCTGGCGAGCTGCTGGGCGAGGACCAGAGCGGGCAGATGGCCGAGGTCGGCTTCAGCCTGTACACCGAGCTGCTGGAGCGGGCCGTGCGCAGCATCCGCCAGGGCAAGCTGCCGGACCTGGACGCCGGCGAGGAAACCCGCGGCGCCGAGGTCGTGCTCAACGTGCCGGCGCTGATCCCGGAGGACTACCTGCCGGACGTGCACACCCGCCTGACCCTGTACAAGCGCATTTCCAGCGCCGGCGACGGCGAGGCCCTGCGCGAACTGCAGGTGGAGATGATCGACCGCTTCGGCCTGCTGCCGGACGCGGTCAAGAACATGTTCGCCATCGCCGAGCTGAAGCGGCAGTGCGACGCCCTGGGCATCCGCAAGCTGGAGCTGGGCGAGAACGGCGGCCGCATCGTGTTCGAGGCCAAGCCGAAGGTCGATCCGATGTCGGTGATCCGCATGATCCAGCAGCAGCCGAAGCTGTACGCGATGGACGGCCCGGACAAGCTCAAGGTGCGGCTGCCGCTGCCGGAACCCGCCGACCGCTTCAACGCCGCGCGCGGACTGCTCACCGCCCTTTCCCCCAGCTGAGCGCCCGCCACCGCTCCTCCCCCGCCCCCACATGCCCGACCCCATCCCCGCGCTGGCGCTGCCGCTTGGCCGCGCCAGCGCTTCGCTCCGTGCGCTGGCCCTGGCCCTCGAGCAGCGCGACGCCTACACCGACGGCCACTGCGACCGCGTCTGCCGCCTGGCGGCGCTGCTTGGCCAGCGCTTCGACCTGGACCGCGAGCGCCTGGCCCACCTGGCCCTGGCCGCGCGCTTCCACGACATCGGCAAGATCGGCGTGCGCGACGACGTGCTGCTCTATCCGGGCCGGCTCGACGCGGCGCGGCGCGGCGGCAACGCATGCGCCTGCATCCGGAACTGGGCGAGCGCCTGTTCCGCGCCACCGAGCACGACGACGCCGCGCAGGTGGCGCGCCTGATCCGCCACCACCACGAGGCCTACGACGGCAGCGGCTATCCGGACGGCCTGGCCGGCGACGCGATCCCGCTGGAGGCGCGGATCCTGGCCGCGGCCGACGGCTACGACGCGATGACGTCCGACCGCCCGTACCGGCCGGCCCTGCCGGCGCGCGCGGCGCTGGAAGCGCTGGCCGCCGAGCGTGGCCGGCGCATCGACCCGGAGGTCTACCGCCAGCTCGAGGCGGTGCTGCGCCGCGATCCGGACGCCTGAGGCGCCGGCCTCAGAGCTGCGATTCCAGCGGCAGCCAGCCGATCACGCGCGCGGCGGCGCGTTGCCAGGCCTTTGCCTCCGGCTCGCGTTCCCAGGTGGCCGGCGGCTGCGCCGCGTCGTCGTGCCAGCGCAGGCGGCCGTCCTCCAGGGCCAGGCGGTAGGCGGTCTGCGCCGAGGTCTTCTTCGCGTACAGCGCCTCCAGCTCGGCCGCCGCGCCGGGATGGTCGAACATCAGCCCCATCTCGGTGTTGAGCTTGATCGAGCGCGGGTCGAGGTTGAACGAGCCGATGAAGCCGTGGCTGCCGTCGACCACGTAGGCCTTGGTGTGCAGGCTGGCGCCGCTGGAGCCGAACAGGCTGGTGTCGACCGCGCCATGCGGCTTGAGCTCATACAGCGCGATCCCGGCGCGCAGCAACGGCACCCGGTAGCCGGCGTAGCCGCCGTGCACCGCCAGCACGTCGTTGGCCGCCAGCGAGTTGGTGAGGATGCTCACCTCCACCCCGCGCCCGCGCATGCCGGAAAGCCACTCCAGGCCGGCGTGGCCCGGGACGAAGTACGGCGAGATCAGCTTCAGCTCGCGGCGCGCGGTGCTCACCCGCGCGACCAGCACCGGGGTCATCCAGTCCGGCCGTTGCGGCGCGCCCTCGGCCTTCTGCGGCGGGTCGGACACCAGCATGGCGTTCTCGGTCCAGTGCACGCTGCCCCGGCCCTGCAGCAGCTCGCTCACCCGCTCGGAGGCGCGCAGGCGCTCCAGGTAGGGGCCGGCGCGATCCGAGCCCAGGCCCGCGTCCAGGCTCGCGCGCACCCTGTCCAGCGCGTCCGGCGCCGGATCGACCAGCGCCGCCAGCGGGATCGCGCTGGCGCTGTTCCAGTAGGCGTCGAACACCTCCTCGGCCTGGCGCGCGGCGCTGCCGACCATGGCCACGTCGGTGTCCATGAAGTTCACGTCGGCGGCGGCGTCGAAGTACTCGTCGCCGATGTTGCGCCCGCCCACCACCGCGATGCGGCCGTCGGCCAGCCAGATCTTGTTGTGCATGCGCCGGTTGAGGCTGACGAAGCGCAGCAGCAGCTCCACGCCGCGCGCCAGCGTGCCCTCGCGGGCCCGGGTCGGGTTGAACAGCCGGACCTCGATCAGGGGGTGGCTGTCCAGCGCCGCCAGCACCGAGTGGCTGCCATGCACGTTCATGTCGTCCAGCAGCAGGCGCACGCGCACCCCGCGGTCGGCCGCGCGCAGCACTTCGTTGTGCAGCATGTTGCCGGTGAAGTCGTCGTGCCAGATGTAGTACTGCAGGTCCAGGCTGCGCCCGGCCGAACGCGCGGTCATCGCGCGCACGGCAAAGGCGTCGAGGTTGTCGCCCAGGATCACCATGCCGGTCTGGCCCGGGCGCGCGTCGGTGAGCGGCACCACCGCGCGGTCGATCGCGGTCTGCGCGTCGGCCAGCGGCAGGGCCATGACCACCTCGCCGCGCGCGCGCTCGGCGAAGCGGCCGTAGGCGTACAGCGACAGCAGCGAGGCCATGGCGAACACGGCCAGGCCGAGCGCGAGCCACTTGAGGACCTTCTTCGCCTTCGCCTTCATCGCGCCCTCGCCGGTGTGGATCGGCGGATTGTAGGCACGGACCCGCGAGGACGCCGCATGCGGGCGCGCCGCCGTGTCCGGCCTACTCGGCCAGCAGCCGATGCAGCGGCGCGGTCGCCTCCTGGCCTGCCTCGTCCTCGATCCAGGCAGCCACCGCCGCCACTTCCGGGCGCAACTCGGCCTCGGCCTGCAGCAGCCAGTAGCCATGCCCGGAAGACGCCGGCGCCGGCAGCTGGTCCAGCACCACCAGCCGCCCCTCCTCCAGCAAGGGCCGCACCAGTTCGCGCCGGCCCAGGGCGATGCCCTGCCCGGCCAGCGCGGCCTGGATCACCAGGTCGTACTGGTTGAAGTGCAGGATCGCGCGCGGGCGTGCCTGGCCCCAGCCGATGGAGGCCAGCCAGGGCAGCCACTGGATCCAGGGATAGCCGGGCTTCTCGAACTCCAGCAGGGTCAGCCCGGCCAGCGCTTCCGGGCCCTCCAGCGCGCCCACTCGCAGCGCCGGGCTGGCGACCGGGACCACGGTCTCATGGAACAGCAGGCGTGCCCCGGGCGGCGCGCGTTCGGCGCTGGTGTAGCGGATCGCCAGGTCGACCCCGTCGTTGCGCAGGTCGACCACGCGGTTGTGCGCCGACACCCGCACGTCCACGCCGGGATGCCGGGCCTGGAACCGGCTCAGGCGCGGCAGCAGCCACAGCCCGGTGAAGCCGATGGTGGCGCTGACCGTGACCGGCCGGCTGCGGGCGCGCTCGCGCACCGCGCCCAGCGCGTCCTGCAGCTGCTGCAGGGCGGCGTCGGCGCTGCGGAACAGGCGTTCCCCCTCGGCGGTGAAGGCCAGCGAGCGATGGCCGCGGCGGAACAGCCGGGTCCCCAGCTGCTCCTCCAGCGCCTGCACCTGGCGGCTGACCGCCGACTGGGTCAGGCACAGTTCGCGCGCGGCCTCGGTGATGCTCAGCCGCCGTCCGACGGCGACGAAGCCGCGCAGCAGGTCCAGCGAAGGCAAACGGTGCAGGTCCACTCGCATTCCTCCAGCGCATGCGTGCAGTCCGAAATCTCGTTTGAGCCGGACGCTCCGACCACGGTTAATGGCGGCAACCGCAGCTTACACGGATCGCCGCCATGACTCCCCGCATCCCCGAGGATTCCATGACCGCATGCGAACCCGGGCCCGGGTGTGGATGGTGGTGGCGGCGGCCGGCGTGGTGATGGGCCTGGCCCTGGGCCTGCGCCACGTGCAGGGCCTGTTCCTGTTGCCGGTCACCGGGACCCGCGGCTGGTCGCGGGAACTGTTCGCCCTGGCCCTTGCAGTGCAGAACCTGGTCTGGGGCCTGGCCCAGCCGCTGGCGGGCATGGTCGCCGACCGCCACGGCTCCGGGCGCGTCGTCGCCAGCGGCGTGGTGCTGTACGTGCTCGGGCTGTACGGCATGACCCGCGCCACCAGCGCCGCCGGGTTCGTGCTGGCGGCGGGCGTGGTCACCGGCCTGGCCCTGGCCGGGACCGCGTTCGGCGTGGTCTATGCCGCGGTCAGCCGCCAGGTGCCCGGCGAGCGCCGGGCCTGGGCGGTGGGCATGGCCGGCGCGTTGGGCGGACTGGGCCAGTTCCTGCTGGTGCCGGCGACGCAGGGGCTGATCGAAGGCCTGGGCTGGCAGGGCGCGCTGCTGGCCGGTGCCGCGGCGTTCGCCCTGGTGCTGCCGCTGGCGCGGGTGCTGCGCGAACCGCGCCCGGCCGCCGGTGCGCAGTCCGCTCCCCCGCAGGCGCTGGGCGAAGCCCTGCGCGAGGCCTGCGGCCATCGCGGCTTCTGGCTGCTCAACCTGGGCTTCCTCGCCTGCGGCTTCCAGCTGGCCTTCATCGCCAACCACCTGCCCGCCTACCTGGCCGACCGCGGCCTGGCGCCGGAGGCGGCGGTGGCCGCGCTGGCCACGATCGCGCTGGCGAACGTGGCCGGGATCTACGCCTGCGGCGTGCTCGGCGGCCGCTACCGGCCCAAGTACCTGCTCGCCGGGATCTACCTGGCGCGCAGTGTCGCCATCGCCCTGTTCGTGCTGCTGCCGCCGGGGCCGTGGACGCTCTACCCCTTCGCCGCGGTCATGGGCCTGATGTGGCTGGGCACAGTACCACTGACCAACGGCGTGCTGTCCGGGGTGTTCGGGCTGCGCTACCTCGGCACCCTGTTCGGCCTGGTGTTCATCGGCCACCAGCTGGGCTCGTTCCTGGGCGTGTGGATGGGCGGGCGCGTGTTCGAGGCGACCGGTTCCTACGTCCTGGTGTGGCTGCTGGCCATCGCCCTGGGCGTGCTCGCCGCCGCCCTGCACTGGCCGATCGACGACCGCCCGCTGCTCCGCTCCCCCGCGCCGGCCGCCGCATGAGCCGCCTCCGCGCCGCCGTCGCGCTGCTGGCCGCCGCGGTGGCGTGCGTGCTGCTGTTCGCGGCCTGGCTGCACCCGCGCGTGGTCGCCGCCTGGCTGGGCGCCTGGACCACGGCGCTGTGCGGATGACCCCAACCCCGCTCCATGGAGTTCCGATGCGCATCCACTACGACAACGAACAGCATGCCGCCGACTTCATCCGCCTCAACGAAGCCTGGATCGGCGAGTACTTCCGGCTCGAGGAAGCCGACCGCGCGCTGGCACGCGACCCGATGCGGATCGTGCGCGAGGGCGGCTCGATCCTGACCCTCAGCAACCGCGGCGAGGTCATCGGTGCCTGCGCGCTGCTGCGCGAGGAGGACGGGGTGATGCAGCTGGCGCGCATGGCCGTGGCCGCCGGCGAACGCGGCAAGGGCTGGGGCCGGATCCTGCTGGCCACGGCGCTGCAGCGGGCGCGCCAGCTGGGCGCCAGGCGCGTGCGCCTGTTTTCGAACACGCGCCTGGGGGCCGCCATCCACCTCTACGAGGCCTTCGGCTTCCGCGCGGTGCACCGCGGCCCGCACCCCCGGTACGCCCGCTGCAACATCGTGATGGAATGCGAGCTGCCGCCGGTCGAGGCAGGCGGCACGCCATCCACGGATCCGGCCCCGGAGGTCGAGGCATGAGCCCTTCCCACACGCGTCCGGTGGCGATCGTCACCGGCGGCAGCCGCGGCATCGGCCGCTGCATCGTCGAACGGCTGCATGCCGGCGGCCATGCGGTGCTGTTCACCCATTCGTCCCCGGATGCGGAAGCGGCCGCGCTGCAGGCGGCGCTGGATCCGTCCGCGCGCAGCTGCCGGGCGCTGCGCCTGGACGTCACCGCCGCCGATGCCGCGCCCCGGCTGTTCGATGCCGCCGAGGCACTGGGACCGGTGGCCGCGCTGGTCAACAACGCCGGCGTGACCGGGCGGCTGGGCCCGATCGAGGCGCTGGACGACGCCGACCTGGAACGCATCCTCGCGGTGAACCTGGCCGCGCCGGTGCGCCTGTGCCGCGAGGCCGCGCGGCGCTGGCGCGGGCGCCAGGCACGCTCGGACATCGTCAACATCAGCTCGGTGGCCGCGCGCACCGGCTCCCCCGGCGAATACGTGGCCTATGCCGCCTCCAAGGCCGCGCTGGAAGCGCTCACCGTGGGCCTGGCGCGCGAACTGGCGCCACACCGCATCCACGTCAACGCGGTGGCACCGGGCACCATCGACACCACCATCCACGCGCGCGCCGGCGAACCCGGGCGCGCGGCGCGGGTCGCCGCGCGCATCCCGATGCAGCGTCCCGGCCAGCCCGAGGAAGTCGCCGCGGCGGTGGCCTGGCTGCTGTCCGCGCAGGCGTCCTACGTGACCGGCAGCGTGCTTGCGGTCACCGGCGGCCTGTAGCGCCGGCCCGCCGTTCCGCAACGGAAATATGGCGCCCGGCGCACGTGGGCGCCGGGCGGACATATGCTGCCCCGGCATCCCGCGCAAGGAGTACCGTCATGCCGCTGGTGACCGCCACCGTCCGCAAGCCCAAGAGCGCGGAATTCAAGACCCGCCTGCTCGATGCCGTGCACGCCGCCCTGGTCGCCTCCGGGGTACCGGAGACCGACCGTTTCCAGCGCGTGATCGAGCTGGACGCGGCGGACTTCCGCTACGACCCCAGCTATCCGGACCTGTCCTCGCCACGCGGCGAGGACTTCGTCCTGATAGAGATCCTGTGGTCGGTGGGCCGCAGCGTGAAAGTTAAGAAACGGTTGCTGGCCGACCTGATGGAACGGCTGGCCGCCCAGGGCCTGGATCCGGAGCACGTGATGGTGTGCTTCAAGGAAACCACCTGGGAGAACTGGTCCTTCGCCGGCAGCCGCCTGATCCACGCCTGACCGGCCGCGGGCCGCGGTAGCATCCGCAGGCCCACCCGCGCACCGGAGCCCGCATGCAGATCCGCAGTGCCACGCCCGAAGATGCCGCGGCCATCGCCGCGATCTACAACCCCTACGTCGCCGGCCCCTGCATCACCTTCGAGACCGAGCCGGTAGCGACCGCGGAGATGGCCGCGCGCATCTCCGAAACCCTCGATGGCGGCCTGCCATGGCTGGTCGCGGAGGAAGCCGGCACGATCCTCGGCTACGCCCATGCATCGCGCTGGAAGGGGCGTTGCGCGTACCGCTACTCGGTCGAGACGACGGTCCACCTCGACCAGGCCCGCACCGGCCGCGGCATCGGCAAGGCGCTCTACTCGCCCCTGCTTGACGGGCTGCGCAAGGCCGGGCTGCATGCCGCGATCGGCGGCATCGCCCTGCCCAACGAGGCCAGCGTCGCCCTGCACGAACGGCTCGGGTTCCAGAACGTGGCCCGCTTCCGCGAGGTCGGCTTCAAGCAGGACCGCTGGATCGACGTCGGCTACTGGCAGCTGATGCTGCAGGGGTCCTGACCGCCACGCCGATCCACGGCGCCAGCCAGCGCAACCAGCGCGGACGCCAGGCCAGGGCGAACGCCACCGCCAGCGCCGCACCGGCCAGGGCCATCACCCAGACCAGTACCGCCATGCTGGCGTGGTCGGCGGCCAGGGCCAGCAGGAGGCCGACGACGAGCGCCGTGCCGCCAAGCACCCGCAGCAGGCGCGCAGCGCCCGGCGCCAGCGCCCTGCCCCAGGCCTGGCGCGCATGCACGTCCATTGCCAGCGCCAGCCAGCCCATGCCGGCCACGCAGGCCAGCAGGGTCGCGGCATGCAGGAAGGCATCAGGCATGCACCGCCTCCCCCTGCCCCGCCTCGGCCTCGCGCAGCGCGGCTGCGGCCGCGGCAGCGCGGGCCTTTCGCCCCAGCCGGACCGCGACGGAACCGGCAATCATCGCGGCCGCCAGCAGCGACAGGTCCACGCCCGCCACCGGCCAGTACCCCTGGCCGAGGGTGCGCAGCAGGTGGTCGCCGGTGGTGATCCAGTTCAGCACCGGCGCGGCCACGGCCAGCAGCGCGATCGCCCAGGCCTGCTCGCGCCAGGCCGGATTGGGCAGTCCGCGCGCCACCGGCGCGCTGCGCCAGGCGGCATGCACCAGCGACGCCAGCCAGGTGCCCCAGAACGCCCAGCGCTCCCAGTCGCCGCGCCCGGCCAGGTCTTCCGGCAACACGCGGTTGGCCACCAGGATGCCCAGGGTCGCCAGGACCATGCCGGTCACCGCGGCCACCGCCAGTGCGTCGACGATGCGCGCCCCCTGGCTGCCGCGCGCGGCATGCTGGCGCTTGCGCTTCTCCACGAAGAACAGGAAGCCGGTGGCGATGCATGCCGCCCCGCTGAGTCCGCCCAGCACGTACAGCCAGCGCAGCAGCCAGTGGCGGAAATGCTGCAGGTGCAGGCCGGTGAGGAACTCCGCCACCCGCGCCGCCGGCGTGGCCGGCGGATCCTCGCGCAGCAGCTCTCCGGTATCGGCCTTGAAGTGGATGCCCTGCCCGACCAGGGCGATGCGGTCGGTGCCAGCGCGGTACACGCTGACGTAGCCGTTGGCATCGCCCACGTGCTGCAGCACCAGGAAACCGACATCGCCGGCCATGCCCCGCGCCTCCCAGCGTCGCTGCGCCTCGGCCACCATCGCATCCACGTTGGCCAGCCCCGCAGGCACGCCGGAACGGCCGTGCGGCAGGCCCAGTGCGGCGGCCTCGTGCTTCTCGTGCAACTCGTGCAGGTCGTGCAGCTGGGTGTGGCCAACCGGAAAGTAGTAGGTCGAAGCGAAGATCAGCAGTCCGGTGAAGGCGAAGAAGAAGTGGAACGGAAGCGCGACCACGCCGGTGAGGTTGTGCAGGTCCAGCACGCTGCGCAGGCGGGCACGGTCGGGGCGGAAGGTGAAGAGCTCGCGGAACAGCCTGCGGTGCATGACCACGCCGCTGACCAGGGCCGCCAGCATCGCCATGGCGGCCAGGCCCACGATCCAGAAACCCAGGTTCTTCCAGTCCACGGTCAGGCTGTAGTGCATCGGGTAGAAGAACCCGCTGCCGATCTTCAGCTGGTCGTCCCGCAGCGCCGAGCCGTCACGCGGATCGATCGTGCCCAGCGCGTACAGCTGCTCGTCCGGGTCCCTGGCGCCAGGCACTTCCCAGCCGGCGTAGATCGCCAACACCGGATCGCGATGCGTGGTGTAGGCGCTCCAGTAGGCGATGCGGTCGAAGCGTTCCGGCATCGGCCCATCCACCCGCGGGCGCATCGCCTCGACCAGGGCCGGGTCTGGCTGCAGGCGCTCGAACGCCGGCCGCAGCACCCGTTCGAACGAGGGCATGGGCTGCGGCTCGAAGCGCGTGGCCGGCAGCGCCCAGCGGTCGATCTCGCGGTCGAACACCGACAGGGCGCCGAAGAAGAACGCGGCCATCAGCACGAAGCCGAGGACCAGGCCGAACCAGGTATGCAGCCATGCCATGGCCTGGCGGAAGTTCTGGAACATGCGTGGTCTCCTTCAGGCCATCGTCGATTGCACGAACGAGCCCAGCGCCGCCAGCAGCGCACCGCCGCCGAGCAGCCCCAGCCAGGCCCAGGCCGGATTGCGGCGCCCGGCCACCACGCCCAGCAGCACCGCCAGCCACAGCAGCAGGCCCAGCGCGCTTGCGACGAACTCGGCGTCGTGGAATTCCATCCCGGCCTTGAACATCAACGCCATGCCAGCGGCAATGAAGCCCCAGGCGAAGACATAGCCGCCCACCACGCCGGCACCGACCCGCGCGGCAAGCTGCAGGCGTGGATGGCGGGAACGGATCGACGTGGCGGACATGGCTGCGTCTCCTGCGGGGCCGGCGTCAGAAACGCCAGTCCAGGCTCAGGGTGTAGTTGCGCGGGGCACCGTAGTAGCCGGCGCCGTAGCGCAGGGTATTGATGTACTTCTCGTCGCCGATGTTGCCGGCGTTGATGCGCACGGTCGCATTGGGCAGGAAGTCCCAGGCCGCGTACGCGTTGAGCACCGCATGGCTGTCCTGGCTCACCGTGCCGTTGAAGATGCGGCCCTGCCAGCGTCCACCGACACCCCAGGAAAAGGCTTCGTAACCGGGCACGCGGCCAGCCAGCAGCAGGTTGGCGCTGCGGCGTGGCACCCAGGGATAGGTGTCGTCGCCATCCAGCCCGTCCAGCTCGAGCGCGGTATAGCCCACCACCACGTCCAGGTGGTCGTTGATGCGGCCGGTGGCTTCCAGTTCCACGCCGCGCGATTCCACGTCCACGCCGGCATAGATGTAGGTGCCCAGGTCGTTGACGCCCACCGGCGTGGCCAGGTTCTTCTGGTCGGCCCTGAACACGGCCATGGTGGCCAGCAGGCGGTCGTCCAGCCAGCTGGCCTTGATGCCGGCTTCGTAGTTCACGCCCTTGCTGGGGTCGAGGTACCGGTCGTCCGCATCGACCTGGTCCTGCGGCTGGTACAGGTCCGAGTAGCTGACGTAACCCAGCACCTGGTCGCTGAAGTCGAAGGTGAAACCGGCATAGGGACTGGTATGGCGGGTGGTCTGGTCGAACGCCGTCCCCTCCAGGTCGCCGCTGCGCCGGTACTCGGCGAAGTTGGCGCCGAGGATGGCCTTGAAGCGGTCGGTCAGGGCAATGCGGGTGGCGCCGAACACGCGCTTGAGGCGCTGGTCCAGCACCGAGTAAAGCGTGCGCTCGCCCCAGGCCGGCTCGGGGATGGCGTCGGTGGGATAAGGGAACGCAGGCAACGCCCCCCAGGCCGGCGAGGCCGGATCGGCCGGGTACTCCCAGCCATCGGCATCGCTGCGCGACACGCTCGCGCCCAGCACCAGCTCGTGCTCGCGGCCCAGCCACTGGAAGCGGCCGTCCAGCACCAGCGAACCCAGGTGTGCGGTGGACGCGTCCGCCCCTCCCCAGGGATAGCCGTAAAGGCCCAGGCCGGTCTCCGGATCCAGCCCGTCCGCACCTTCGTAGGCATAGAACATGCGGTCGTCGCCGGTGGCGCGCCGGTAGTTGTAGGCGGCCTTCAGCTGCCAGGCGTCGCCGAGGCGGTGTGTGTACTCGACGAAGGCGGTGTGGTTGGTGGTGTTCCACCAGGTCCAGTCCTGGGTGGTGGTGGCGCTGGTCGGCCACTGCGCCTGGGTGCCGTCGTTGTTCGCAAACAGCAGCGCGCCCCACATGATCCCGTCGGACTTCGCGCGCTGGTACGACCAGCCCAGCGCCAGGGTGCCGTTCGCCCCGACCTGGCCATCGACCACGCCGTAGACGAAGTCGCGCTGGTTGCTGTTGGCGCGCAGCCAGGAATCGCCGTCCTCGTGCGCGGCCACCACGCGGCCGGCCCAGGTGGCGTCGGCGGTGAACGGCGTGGAATAGTCCAGCTCGACGCGGGTGGTGTCCCAGGTGCCGCGGCTGATGCCCACGTTGCCCTGCCGCGCGTTGGTCGGGCGCTTGCGCACGTAGTTGATGGTGCCGGCCGCGTTGCCCACCCCGGTCAGCAGGCCATTGGCGCCGCGGATCACTTCCACCTTCTCGTAGCCGGCGGCATCGAACGCGCCGGTGGCGATGCCCCAGCTGTTGGGCATGCCGACGCCGTCGATCTGGGTGTTGAGGATGTCGAAACCGCGCGAGCTGTAGCTGGTGCGGTTGGTCTCCCACTCGTCCACCTGCACGCCGGTGGCCAGGCGCAGGGCCTCGTTGACGCTATCGGCACCGAACAGGTGCATCTGCTCGGCGGTGACCACGCTGATCGACTGCGGGGTCTCCTTGATCTCCAGGTCGAGGTTGGTGGCGCCGGCACTGGCGCGGCTGGCGCGCTGCGCGACCACCAGGACCGCGTCCAGCTCGGTGGCGGCCGGCACGCCGCTCTCCCCGGCCAGTACGGACGCGGCGGGCGCGGCCAGCGCGAGGGCCATCGCCACGCACGCGGCAAGGGTGCGGCGGCGGGGGGCAGGCATCGGGACGGGAAACGACGGGGTGCAGCGAGGACTCACGTGACGGCTCCGGGAAGGACATGGAAGGCCGGTCGCCGGGCTCCGGCCCCGCCCGCCCAAGCCAACCGCGATGGCGGTTTCAGGCGTTGGGGCGGCATGGAGCAGTGGCATGGCGGTGGCGGCAGCGGTAACGCCCTGGCCGGCCGCTCATGCGTCCGGTGCCGGGCTGTGCAGCCTGCTGCCTTGGAGTGCCTCGCCTTTCCCGGCGCTGCATCGGCGGCCGCGGGTCCCTGCGGCCGTCCTGGGTGGAGCTGCTGCGCGCATTAAATGCGAATCGCTCTCATTCCGCAAGCACCACGATCCCGCACCTGCTGTACGGCGCGGATCAGGGGTCGATGGCGATGCCCAGCCGGCGGCACACCGGCCCGGCCAGGAGCGCACCCAGCACGGCGCTGGGGAAGCCGTAGAGCAGTACCGGCACATATGCCATGGACGCCCCACCCCCGGCATCGGGCCGGATGCAGCCCACGTAACCGGCCCACAGCAGCCAGGGTGCGAACAGCGCGCAGGCGCCGACCGCCCGCAGCGGATTGGCGGTGCCCAGCGCTACCAGAGCCGGCACCAGGGGCGGCAGCACGAAGACCCCGAACCCGACGGCGAACGCGTGCAGGTCCTGGCCATGGCAGCCGAAGCCGAGCACGGCCTGGAGGGCGACCACGGCCGTGATCGCGAGGATGCCGTCAAGGCGCGCGCGGGTTCGCTGGAGGCGCATGGGGTGTGCTCCGCACGAAACGCGGCACCCGGCCGGAGCCGGGTGCCTGGGTGGTGTCCTACTTCGCCTTGCCCTGGGCGGCGACGGCCGCGGCGGCGCGGGCCGCCGCTTCCGGGTCGCCCAGGTAGCGGTGCGAGACCACCTTCAGCTCGTCGTCCAGCTCGAACAGCAGCGGGATGCCGGTGGGGATGTTGAGCTCGAGGATCTCTTCCTTCGAGACGTTGTTGAGGTACTTGTACAGCGCGCGCAGCGAGTTGCCGTGCGCGGCCACCAGCACCGTCTTCCCCGACTTCAGCGAGGGCGCGATGGCGTCGTGCCAGTACGGCAGCACCCGGTCCAGGGTGGTGGCCAGCGACTCGGTCGACGGCAGCGCGTTGCGGTCCAGCCCGGCGTAGCGCGGGTCGTTGGCCGGGTGGCCGGCGTCGGACGGATCCATCGCCGGCGGCGGGATGTCGTAGGAGCGGCGCCAGATCTTGACCTGCTCCTCGCCGTGCTTGGCCGCGGTCTCGGCCTTGTCCAGGCCCTGCAGCGCGCCGTAGTGGCGCTCGTTGAGGCGCCAGCTCTTGTGCACCGGGATCCAGTCCTGGTCCAGCTCGCCCAGCGCGATGTTGAGGGTGCGGATGGCGCGCTTGAGCGTGGAGGTATAGGCCACGTCGAAGCGCAGGCCTTCCTCGCGCATCAGGCGGCCGCCGGCCGCGGCCTCGGCCCGGCCCTGCTCGGTGAGGTCGACGTCGACCCAGCCGGTGAAGCGGTTCTCGAGGTTCCACTGGCTCTGGCCGTGGCGCAGCAGGACTAGCTTGCGGGTCACTGTGTGGGGTCTCCGGTTCGGGGGCGAAAGCGAGGCCGATTGTAGCGGCAAGTTGTAGCGGCAAGTCGCCGCCGCAAGCCGCGCCGCATCCGTCCGTCCGGGCGCGTACGGCCACCCCGGCGGCGGCGCGGAAAGCACCGTCGCGGCCACGCGCGCGCAGCGGCGCGCCGGGCATGCAATGCTGCGCCCCGGTCCTTCCCCGGAGCGCCGCCATGACCACCCTCGTCGAACCCCGCGTCCACGATCTCGGCAACGGCTTCCTGGTACGCCGCGCGGTCCCCTCCCTGCAGGCGCGCAGCGTCGGTCCCTTCGTGTTCGTCGACCACATGGGCCCGGTGGTGTTCGACCGCGGCCACGGCCTGGACGTGCGCCCGCATCCGCACATCGGCCTGGCCACGGTGACCTTCCTCTGGGACGGCGCGATCCGCCACCGCGACACCCTCGGCTCGGACCAGGTGATCCGCCCGGGCGACGTCAACTGGATGACCGCCGGCCGCGGCATCGCCCATTCCGAACGCACCCCGGCCGAGGAGCGGGCGACCGGCAGCACGGCCCACGGCATGCAGACCTGGGTGGCCCTGCCGCAGGCGCACGAGGAAGCCGAGCCGGCGTTCTTCCACCACCCTGCGGCCACCCTGCCGCAGCAACGGCGCGAGGGCGCCTGGCTGCGGGTGCTGGCCGGGCGCGCCTACGGCGAGGAATCGCCGGTGCGGGTGTTCGCCGACACCCTCAGCGTGGCCATCGACCTGGAGCCGGACGCCGAAGTGGCGCTGGACACCGGCCATGCCGAGCGCGCGCTCTACATCCTCGAAGGCGAGGCCCAGCTCGACGGCCGCGACATCCCGGCCCGGCACCTGGTGCTGCCCGACCGCGGCACGCGCCCGGTGCTGCGTGCGCGCACCCCGCTGAAGGCCATGCTGCTGGGCGGCGAGCCGCTGGACGGGCGCCGCCACCTGTGGTGGAACTTCGTCTCCAGTTCCAGGGAACGCATCGAGCAGGCCAAGCAGGACTGGCTGGAAGGCCGTTTCGGCCAGATCGACGGCGACCCCGAGTTCATCCCCCTTCCCGCCCGCTGAACGCACGTCTCACGCAGGCTGCGACGCCCACGTCGACCTGCGTCCTCTTCGGTTACGATGGTGCAATGCAACAGCCAGACCCGAAGCGTGGACCCTCCATGCTCTACCAGCTGCATGAACTCAACCGCGCCATGATGGCCCCCTGGGTCCATCTGGCCGAAGCCAATGCCCGCATCTTCTCCGACCCCAACAGCTGGGTGTCGTCGCTGCCGGGGGCCGAGCGCATCGCCGCCAGCAACGAGCTGGTGCACCGCCTGGGCAAGGACTACGAGAAGCCTGCCTGGAACATCCACGAGGTGGAGGTCCAGGGCCGGCAGGTCCCGGTGCTCGAGCAGGAGGCGCTGCGCAAGCCGTTCTGCCGGCTGGTGCGCTTCAAGCGCTACAGCGACGACGCGGCCACCATCGCGGCGATGAAGGACGACCCGGTGGTGCTGGTGGTGGCGCCGCTGTCCGGCCACCACGCCACCCTGCTGCGCGACACCGTCTCCACCCTGCTGCGCGACCACAAGGTCTACGTGACCGACTGGGTCGACGCGCGCATGGTGCCGGTGGAAGCCGGCGCGTTCTGCCTGGACGACTACGTGGCCTACGTGGAGGACTTCATCCGCCACATCGGCGCGCGCGACCTGCACGTGGTCAGCGTGTGCCAGCCGACGGTGCCGGTGCTGGCCGCGGTGTCGCTGATGGCCGCGCGCGGCGAGCCGATCCCGCGCTCGCTGGTGATGATGGGCGGCCCGATCGACGCCCGCCGCAGCCCGACCGCGGTCAACAACCTGGCCACGCGCAATCCGCTGTCCTGGTTCGAGAACAACGTCATCCACACGGTGCCGCCGCCGTACCCGGGCCAGGGCCGCGACGTGTACCCGGGCTTCCTGCAGCACGCCGGCTTCATCGCCATGAACCCCAGCCGCCACTTCATGTCGCACTGGGACTTCTACTCCAACCTGGTCAAGGGCGACCTGCAGGACGCCGAGGCCCACCGCCGCTTCTACGACGAGTACAACGCGGTGCTGGACATGCCCGCCGAGTACTACCTGGACACCATCCGCATCGTGTTCCAGGAGTTCCTGCTGCCGCGCGGGGAATGGGTGATCGGCGGCGAGCGCGTGGATCCGGCGGCGATCAAGGACACCGCGATGTTCACCATCGAGGGCGAGCTGGACGACATCTCCGGCCTCGGCCAGACCGAGGCAGCACACGACCTGTGCAGCGGCATTGCCAAGTCGCACCAGAAGCACCTGATCGTCGAAGGCGCCGGCCACTACGGCATCTTCAGCGGCCGCCGCTGGCGCGAGAAGGTCTATCCGCAGGTGCGCGAGTTCATCGCCAGATACGCACGCGACTGAGCCTTGCCCCATTGGCACAACGGAAAGGCCGCCCCATGGGCGGCCTTTCTTCCTGCAGGACCGGGATGCCGGCTGCGTGCTCACTGCGCGCTGATGTCCTCGGGCGCCAACCGGCGCACCACCTTGCCGGCCTCGTCCAGGAACTCGACCGCGGCGGCGCCGTCGGCGGCCACCCTCAGCACCAGCCGGACCCTGCCTTCGGCGTCCCTCAGGGACAGCAGGGAGGAGCGCTCGTGGTCCTTGCCCAGGAACACGCGCGCGACATTGGCCGGTCCGCCGGTGAGTTCGACTTGGCGTTTCTGCCTCTCGTCCGGCGGCAAAGCGTTCAGCTCCTCCAGGTTCTCCAACATTGGCTCGGACGATCCATCGGGCTGGTCCAGCACCGTGACTCCCGCCCAGCGGATGCCATCCCGTTCGTACTGACCGAACGTGGCCACCTGGTCCTGCTCGTACTGGTCGAAGGAAAAATGCCCTCCTGCACGGGGCTTTCCATCCGGACCGCGCGAGCCACCAAAGACCAGGCCACCGTTCTCGGTGCCCTCATCGTTGTAGAACAGCATGCCGGCGACCTCGCGCGGATGGCGGTGCTCCTTGCCACGGAAGATCAGGCCCGGGAAACGCGTCCGGTTCGATACCACCAGGCGCAGCGTGCCGTCCGGCTCGCGCACGTTGATGCGCTGCACGTCGATCTCCTCGAAGCTGGCGCGCTTGCCCGGTGCGGCCGCGCCGGTCAGCAGGAAGGCGCATACGGCCACCGTCAGCGCGCCTGAATAGGCCAGCAGCCAGCGCATCGCGGTTCTCTGCTCCATGTCGTCCTCTCCACAGACGCCGCGGATCACGGCGGGGGCGACGTTACCGCACCGGGTTGCTCCCGGCAGGACCTTGGGGGCCAACCGCCGAAATTGCCGGCCAGACATGCCGGATTGGATCGCGAACGCGGCACGGGTGTGCACATCCATCGCCGGATACGCGCGCGCCCGGGCCTTGCGCCACGGCTCCGGAAAACGGAAAGGCCGCCCCATGGGTGGCCGTTCCCCTTGCCCGGCGCGGAATGTCCAGGCCTGCGGCAGCCGCCCCCCTGCCTCGCCCCTGGCGCCGAGGCGTCGAGGGCCTCGACCCGCGGCACGGTTTCGGGAAGGACCGGCCGGCGCCATTGGCCGGCCGGGAGGCGGGCTCAGACCACCGGATTGCGCACCAGCAGGTGCTTGGCCAGCCAGCCGTGGCAGCGCCCGACCAGGCGCGCCAGGTGCAGGGTCGCGAACAGCAGCAGCAAGCCGATCGCGAACGCCAGCAGCGCGCCCGCCCAGCTGTCGGCCAGGGCGAAGTACAGGCCGTCCAGGTGGAAGCCGGGGCTATCCCACCAGCCGAACAGGGAGGCCAGCGGCGTCAGCAGCAGCCCCAGGCTCACCGCCAGCAGGGTCACGATGCAGCTGAAGTACGCCGTGCCCAGCGGCAGCATCGCCAGCATGTAGGCCATCGCCGTCCAGGTGCGGCCGTCGGTGAACAGCTCGCCGATGCGGGTCAGCCAGGGCTTGTCGCGCTGGATGTACAGCGGCCGCCGCGGCATGCGCACGCCCAGCAGCACCTCGACGATGCGCCCTTCCACCAGCGACAGCAGCCGCACCGACATCAGGAACAGCAGCAGCAGCGGCACGCCGATGATCAGGATCAGCAGTCCGCCCGAGGTGGAGATGCCGGTGACGACCCAAGTGAAATAGAACACGCCGGTGGCCAGCGACAGCAGCATGTAGAACAGCGCGCCGTAGGTGTACGGGTCGGCGGCCACGCCGAAGAAGCGGCCGACCAGCGAGCGCTGCTTCGGCGGACGCGGCGGGCGCAGGGCGCGGTTCACGGTGACCTCGGTCTCGCGGTAGATCTCGGCCACTTCCTCCGGCGCGCCGTAGCTGCCGGCCACCGAGGCAATCACCTCGGCCTCGTCGCGGCCGGCCTGCTCGGCCAGCTCCGAGCGCAGGTATTCCTCCGCGTCGTACAGCGCGTCCTGGACCAGCGCCGGATCCGCGCCGCGAAGCGCCTCGCGCAGCTGCTCCAGGTATTCCGGGATGGTGGTCGGCAGCGGCCGACCCTGCTTGGCGTTCATGCGCTTACTCCTCCAGGACGGAATCGACGGAATCGCGGGTGGCGCGCCAGGCGGCGGCCCATTGCGCCAGGACCTCGCGGCCGGCGCCGGTGATGCGGTAGCAGCGCCGCGGCGGGCCGGCATCGGATGGCTCGACGTGGCTTTCCAGCAGGCCTGCGCCCTCCAGGTTGCGCAGCACCGGGTACAGCGCGCTCTGCTTGCCGCTGAGCACGCCGCCGCCCACCTGCTCCAGGCGCTTGGCGATGAGGTAGCCGTACAGGGGCTCGCTGGCCCGCGCCAGCACCGCAAGCAGGACCAGCGACACGGTGCCGGCGCTGAGCTCCTTCTGGAACTTCTTCAGCTGGGCCTCGATGTCGACCATGGATGGGCTCCTCGCCTGCCTCTGGCAGGCTCCGGAGCAAGGCTATTCTTAACTTCGGTATAGCGGATGTGCCGATAGTCACCCGGGGCCGTATTGGCCCTGGCGGCCGGGGTCGGGCCAGAATCCGCGCTCCATTCCCAGGTGCCGCCCATGACCCTGCGCCCCGTCCTGCTCGCCTGCGCCCTGTGCGCCGCCTTCGCCGTTCCTGCCCCCGCCCAGGCCCAGACCCGCGGCCTCCAGGAGATCCTCGCCGACGCGCCGGCCTCGGCCTGGCGCGACCTGGACCCGGAGCGCACCCTGTACATGGACCTCGAAGCCGGCCGGGTGGTCATCGAGCTGGCGCCTGCGTTCGCCCCGGCGCACGCGCGCAACATCGCCACCCTTGCACGCGGCCATTTCTGGGACGGCACCAGCATCTACCGGGTGCAGGACAACTTCGTCGCCCAGTTCGGTGATGTCGATGGCGAGGACCCGGAGAAGGCGAAGGATCTCGGCCGGGCCGCACGCAAGCTGCCGGCGGAATTCGAGCGCGAGGCGGCGGGACTGGATTTCCACCGCCTGCCCGATGCCGATGGCTGGGCGCCGGAAGTCGGCTTCGTCGACGGCTTCCCCGCCGGCCGCGACCCGCACGAAGGCAAGGCCTGGCTGGCCCACTGCTACGGCATGGTCGGCGCCGGCCGCAACGCCGAGCCGGACAGCAGCATCGGCGCCGAGCTGTACGCGGTGATCGGCCAGTCGCCGCGCCAGCTGGACCGCAACATCACCCTGGTCGGTCGCGTGGTGAAGGGCATCGAGCTGCTCAGCTCGCTGCCGCGCGGACCCGAACCGATGGGCTTCTACGAAGACCCGGCCCAGCGCACGCCGATCCTCTCGGTGCGGCTGGCCAGCGAGGTGCCGGCCGGCGAACGCCTGCGCCTGCAGGCCCTGCGCACCGACAGCGCCGCCTTCGCCGAGCTGGTGGAAGCGCGCCGCAACCGCCGCGACGACTTCTACAAGCGCCCGGCCGGGCACATCGACCTGTGCAACGTGATGCTGCCGGTGCGCGTGGCCGCCGACTGAGGCTCAGCGCGCACGCTGGCTGATCGCCACGCTGCCCAGGATCAGGGCGCCGGCCAGCAGCATGGCCAGGGTCACCGGCTCGCCCAGGAACACCCAGGCGAACAGCGCGCCGAACAGCGGCACCAGGTAGGTCACGGTGGACGTGCGCGCGGCGCCGATGCGGTGGATCAGGCCGTAGAAATAGATGAAGGCCAGCCCGGTGCACAGCACGCCCAGGCCGATGGCCGAGCCCCAGGCCTGCGCCGAGACCGCACCGGCCGGCCAGTGGGTGGCCGCCAGCGGCAGCAGCAGCAGCGCCGAGCAGCCCAGGGTCACCGCCGCCGAGGCCGCCGGCGGCAGCCCGGCCATGTAGCGCTTCACCAGGTTCAGGCCGACGCCGTACAGCAGCGCCGCGGTGGCGCCGGCGAACACCGCCGGGCCGATGCTCAGACCGGACACCTTGGCCGTGGCCAGCACCACCACGCCGATGAAGCCGGTCAGCAGCGCCACGGCGCGGCGTGCGCCGATCTTCTCGCCGAACACCAGGTACGCCACCAGTGCGGCGAACAGCACGACCATGGCGTTGCAGATCGCGCCGATCGCCGCCGGCGCGCGTTGCGCCGCCCAGGCGAACAGCAGGAACGGCAGCGCCGAGTTCACCACGCCGATGGCCGCCAGCTTCGGCCAGATGCGCAACGGGAACTGCGCCCGCGCCAGCCACAGGAACGGCAGCAGCACCATCGCCCCCAGCGCCAGGCGCAGCTCCACCAGGGCGTAGGGCCCGAACTCCGGCGCGGCCACCCGCATGAACAGGAACGAGCCGCCCCATACCGCGCCCAGCGCAAGCAGTTCCAGCGGGGTGCGCCAGTCGCGGGCGCCGGCCACGGGCGCGGAGGCGGCGCCGGCTTCCAGGCATTGCTTGGTGCCATCCATCGGTATCTCCTCGGGTAACCGGAGCGGCCACGTCGCGCACGCGGCGCGGCGGCCAGGGGGAAGGAATCGTGCGCCGGTGGCTGCCTTGCCGCTCGCCGTTTCCGGACATCGCATCACCGGCGCGATGGCCACAGCTTCGGCGTCGCCGGGCGCGCCGACAAGCGCGTAGTATCGGGGCGAGCCACAAATCTGGTTCGTGCCTCGCATGGTCATCCGTCCTGCCCTGCTGCCCGCGCTGGCGGTGTTCGCCGCCGCCGCGCGCCACCAGAACTTCGCCCACGCCGCCGAGGAACTGCACCTGACCGCCAGCGCGGTCAGCCACCACGTGCGCAAGCTGGAATCGCTGCTGGGCACGACCCTGTTCCAGCGCCACGCCCGCGGCGTCACCCTCACCCCCGAGGGCCGGCAGCTGGCCGACGCCGCCGCCGCGGCACTGGCCGACGTCTCGGCGGTGGCCGGCAACCTGCGGCCGGATGCAGGCACCCGGGTGCTGCGGATCAGCACCCTGCATTCGCTGGTGCACTGCTGGCTGCTGCCACGGTTGCCGCAGTTCTGCGCCGCGCACCCGGAAGTCAGGCTGGAGATCGACACCAGCCCGGCGCTGGCGCGCTTCGACGAGGGCGGCCCCGACCTGGCGGTGCGCTATGGCCCCGGGCACTGGCCCGGGCTGGTGGCGCACCACCTGATGGACGATGCGATGTTCCCGGTGGCTTCGCCGCGCCTGCCGGGCGTGGCCGGCATCACCGATCCGCGCCAGATCGCGTCGCTGCCGCTGATTTCGGACCTGACCCAGCAGGGCTGGCGCGAATGGTTCCGCGCCGCCGGCGTGCGCGGCGTGCGGCTGCCGCCGATGCACAGCTTCAGCGACAGCACGGACGCCATGCGCGCGGCCGCCGAAGGCATTGGCGCGACCCTGGCCCGCCGCCACCTGGCGCTGGGCTGGCTGGAGCGCGGCGACGTGGTGCGGCTGCCCGGACCGACGATGCAGGCGCGGTTCGCGTACTACGCGGTGTATCCGGCGCACCGCCCGCTGGCGCCGGCGGCCTCGAAGTTCGTCGACTGGATCAAGCAGCAGGCCAAGGAGGCGCCATGGGCCGACGCGCCGGGACGGCGGCCGCCCGGCGCGCGCCGGCGCAAGGGCCGGGAGGAGGCCTTCCTCACCCGGCCTTGAAACCGGCGTGGCTAGGCTGCGCGGCATCCATCGGGAGAGTCCGCCATGCCCCAGCTACGCCTCCGCATCATCGGCAACCAGGACGACCTGCGCGCGGTCGCCGACCTGCTGCAAAGCATCGAGGGCGTCGAGCACGTCGAGGAAGTGGCCGACCTGATGCCCCGCCTGGACGACGAGGATTCCAGCTCGGCCGGCCTGTCCGACGACATCGGCCCCGGCGCGCACGACCTGGAGATCGAGGCGCCCAACGATTACACCGCCCGGCGCGTGCGCCAGGCGGTGGAGGAGCTGGCGGTGCGCCTGGGCCTGGTGGTGGAGTTCGAGGCGGAAGAGGAATAGGCCGCCGCCGCGCTACACGCTGGCGCCGTCGAAGCGCACCACCTTCAGCGCGTCCAGGTCCACCTCCGGCAGGCAGCGCACGTTGATCGCCACGGTCGCGGTGCCGTCCGGGGCGGTGCCCTCGCCGAACGGCGCGATGCCGCAGGTCGGGCAGAAGTGGTGCTGGATGTGCTTGCGGTTGAACAGGTAGGTGCCCAGCCGCTCGCGCGGGGTGGCCAGCTCGAACGCGCTGGCCGGCACGAACCACAGCAGGCCGCCGCGCCGCCGGCACATCGAGCAGTTGCAGTCGACCACCTGGTCGATCTGTCCTTCGACGGTGAACGCGATGCCGCCGCAATGG
This sequence comes from Pseudoxanthomonas sp. GW2, assembly GCF_000283075.1. Lineage (NCBI taxonomy): Bacteria > Pseudomonadati > Pseudomonadota > Gammaproteobacteria > Lysobacterales > Lysobacteraceae > Pseudoxanthomonas > Pseudoxanthomonas sp. GW2. Next base: position 15,174 of record NZ_ALIP01000099.1, on the reverse strand, counting down.
CAGCTTCCCTGGTACTTCATGGTGTCCTCCCCGTGCGTGGTGGCGCGGCCCAGCCAATGGCAGGGGCATGGGCGGCGCCTTGCCCCTATCCTGCGCCATCCCTCGACACCGGTATAGCCATGCGCCCGAACCTGCGCCCCTGCCTGCTGGCCCTCGCCCTGCTCGCGCCGCTGGCGGCCTGCCAGAAGCCCGAAGCCCCGGAAGCCGCGTCCACCGCCACCGCGCCCAGCCCGGCCGACGCCGCCTTCGCCGACCTGTCCGCGCGCGCGCTCGAGGCCTGGATGCGCTTGTCGCCGGTGGCCGCCACCCAGGCCGGCGACCACCGCCATGACGCCGAGCTGGACGACCTCTCCGCCGAGGGCCGCCGCCAGGCGCTGGAGACCAGCCGCGCCCTGCTGGCCGAACTGGATGCGCTGGACGTGGCCGCGCTGTCCCGCGACAACCAGGTCGACGCCGCGATCCTGCGCAACCGCCTGGAGTACGACATCTGGAGCGCGGAAGTGCTGCAGCCCTGGGCCTGGGACCCGCAGGTCTACGGCGACCTCGCCGGCAGCGCGATCTACGGACTGATGGCGCGCGAGTTCGCGCCGCTGCCCGAACGCCTCAGGTCGGCCACCGCGCGCATGCGCCTGATCCCCGGCCTGCTGGCGCAGGCGCGCGCCAACCTCGATCCGGCGCGGGTGCCGAAGATCCACGCCGAGACCGTGGCCCGGCAGAACTCCGGCCTGCTGGGCCTGGTGGACCTGCTCGTGGTCCCGGCGCTGGACCAGCTGGACGCGGCCGACCGCCGGGCCGCCGAGGAGGCGATCGCCGGCCTGCGCGCGGCCGTGGTCGAGCACCAGGCATGGCTGGACCGGACCCTGGTCCCGAACGCGCGCGGCGACTTCCGCATCGGCGCGGAGCTGTACGACCGCAAGCTGCAGTTCGCCCTGCTGTCCTCGCTGTCGCGCGCGCAGATCCGCCAGCGCGCCGAGGCCGAGCTGGAGCGCGTGCGCGCGGAGATGTACGGCATCGCCCGCACGGTGCTGGCCGACCGCCCGGGTGTCCCCGAACTGCCGGACTCCCCGACCCCGGAACAGCAGCAGGCGGCGATCGAGGCCGCACTGGAGCTGGCCTACGCCGAGCGCCCGGCGCGCGACCGCGTGGTCCCCGACGCCGAGGCGGCACTGGCGCAGGCCACGGCGTTCGTGCGGGAGAAGGACCTGGTGACCCTGCCCGACGCGCCGGTGGAAATCATCGAGATGCCCGAATTCCAGCGCGGCGTGGCGGTGGCCTATTGCGACTCGCCCGGCCCGCTGGACCGCAACCTCAAGACCTTCTACGCGGTCTCGCCGATCCCGGAGGAATGGACCCAGGAACAGGTGGACTCGTTCCTGCGCGAATACAACTCGCGCATGATCCACCTGCTGAGCATCCACGAGGGCACGCCCGGCCACTACCTGGAGGGCTGGCACTCGGCGCGGCATCCCTCCACCCTGCGCGCGGTGCTGCGCTCCGGTCCGTTCGCCGAGGGCTGGGCAGTGTACACCGAGAAGGTGATGGCCGACGCCGGCTACCTTGGCAACGACCCGCTGTTCCGCCTGGTGCAGCTGAAGTTCTACCTGCGCACCATCGCCAACGCGATCCTCGACCAGGGCGTGCACGTGGACGGCTGGAGCCGCGAGCAGGCCATGGACCTGATGGTCCGGAAGACCTTCCAGCAGGAGCGCGAGGCCGCCGGCAAGTGGGTGCGCGCGCAGCTGACCTCGGCGCAGCTGCCGACCTACTTCGTCGGCGCGCAGGAGCACTTCGACATGCGTGCCGCGGCGGAGGCGGAGCTGGGCGAGCGTTTCGACGCGAAGACCTACCACGACCAGGTCCTGTCCCACGGTGCCCCGCCGGTGCGCTTCGTGCGGCAGCTGCTGCTGGGCGAACCGGTGAGGTGACCGGTTCGTGATTCGTGATTCGTGATTCGTGATTGGTGATCCGCGGGAGCCGCCGTCGTCCCGGCATTGGCCGGAGCGACGGGACGCATGCGCAGCCCGGATACGCGCAGCGCGTCCGGGCTGACGCGCCTGCCATGCCAGCCGAAGCCATGGCCGAATGTGCCTGGAGCCGGCACTGCCCTGGCGGGGGCTTACTCCACCGGCTTCAGCACCAGGTCCTGGAAGTCGAAGCTGAAGTCGGTCAGGTCCGAGGCCGCCTCCATCCGCGCCTCGCGCACCTTGCCGTCCGGATCCAGGTGGAAGGTGACGAAGGCATCGCCGTTGAGCGTGCGCTCGCGCCACTTCACCAGGAAGGTGTCGTGCTGCCAGTGCTGCAGCTCGCCCACCAGCAGCGGGCTGCGGGTGAAGCGCATCAGCAGGCGCCCGTTCTCCTGCTTCACCTCGACGTCGCCGTACCAGGCATCGCGGTAGGTCGCGGCGTAGCCGGACAGCGGCAGCGAGGGCTTGGAGCGCTTGTCGCGCGCGGCCACGCGCTTGGCCCAGGCCTCGTCGGCGCGGGCCTTCGACTTTTCCGCCGCCGCGGCATAGGCCGCCACCCAGTCGACCCGTTCGGCCGGCTGCAGGAAGGCGTCGAGCACGTGCAGGGTGACGGCGTTGAACGCGCCGCCGGATTCCTGGTTGGTCAGCACCACCACGCCCAGGTTGCGCCCCGGCACCAGGGTCACCCGCGAGACCATGCCGGGCCAGCCGCCGGTGTGCCACACCAGCTTCTCGCCGCGGTAGGTCGACAGCATCCAGCCCTCGCCGTAGCCGAGGAAGTCCGGCCTGGACGCGGCCAGTTCCGGCACCGCCGGCTCGGGGATGTTGATCGGCGTGTGCAGCGTCCACATCGACTTGTGCCGGCGCTCGGAGAACAGCCGCTGCTCCCGGCCCTCGGCATCGGTGTAGCGGCCGCCGGCCAGCTGCGCGTTCATCCAGCGCGCCATGTCGTGCACGCTGGAGTAGATGCCACCGGCGCCGGCGGCGTTGTGCCAGGTGAGCGGGAAGGTCGGGCGCAGGGTGGTGAAGTCGGCCTTGGCATGGCCGCTGGCGGCGCGGTCGCCGGGACGCAGGGCGTCGGCGTTGAAGCGCGTCCCGGCCATCCCCAGCGGGTCGAAGAAGCGCTGCTGCAGGAACTGCGCGTAGGACTGGCCGGAGACCCGCTCGATCAGTAGGGTGGCCGCGGCGTACAGGATGTTGTCGTAGGCATAGCGCTCGCGGAAGCTGCTTGCCAGCGGCACGTCCTTCAGGCGCGCCACCACTTCCTCGGTGCTGTAGTCGCTGCCCGGCCAGAACAGCAGGTCGCCGGCGCCCAGGCCCAGGCCGCTGCGGTGGGTCAGCAGGTCGCGCACGCGCATCTGCGCGGTGACGTAGGGATCGGCCATGCGGAACTCCGGCAGGTGCTCGACCACCCGGTCTTCCAGCGACAGCTTGCCCTCGTCGGCCAGCATCGCCAGCGAGGCGGCGGTGAAGGCCTTGGTGTTGGAGGCGATGGCGAACAGGGTGTGGGCATCCACCGGATCGGGCTGGCCCAGCTCGCGCACGCCCCAGCCGCCCTCGAACATCACCTGGCCATCCTTGACCACCGCCACGGCGATACCCGGCACCTCGAAGCGCTCGCGCGCCGCTTCCACCCAGGCGCCAAGCTGGGCCGGATCCAGCGCGGCCTGCGCCGGAGCGGTGGTGGCGGCCGGCTCCTGCGCCACGGCCGGTGCCAACGGCACCAGGCCCAGCGCGAGCAGGCAGGACAGGCACAGGGACGAAGGGCGCAGGGCCATGGGCAGCTCCGGTATGGGTGTGCGCCGATTCTAGGCGCAGCCGCCGTGCGCGCCCGAGTGTCGGAAGTCGGGGCGTGGCCGATGCAGGACCCGCGCGCTGGGTCGGCTACGATCGACATCCGCTCCCCCCCGGCCACCGCCATGTCCGACCTGTTCGATCCCGCCCCCGCCGCTTCCGGCCAGCCGCGCATCCGCGTCGGCATCGGCGGCTGGACCTATGCGCCGTGGCGCGGCGGCGTGTTCTACCCGGAGAAGCTGGTGCAGCGGCGCGAGCTGGAATACGCCAGCCGCCACGTCACCGCGATCGAGATCAACGGCACCTACTACGGCGCGCAGAAACCGGAGACCTACGCCCGCTGGCGCGACGAGACCCCGCCAGGCTTCGTGTTCACCGCCAAGGCGCCGAAGCGGATCATGGCCAGCCGCCGCCTGGCCGGCACCGGCGCGCAGGTGCAGGACTTCGCCGGCGGCATCGCCACCCTGGGCGACCGCCTCGGCGCCATCCTGTGGCAGTTCGACCGCGGCCAAAGCCCGTCGCTGGAGGCGCTGGCCGACTTCGTCGCCCTGCTGCCGCCGGAGGTGGGCGGCCTGCGCCTGCGCCACGCGCTGGAACTGCGCGACCCCGCGGCCTTCACCCCGGAGCTGCTGGCCCTGCTGCGCCGGCACAACATCGCCCTGGTCGCGGCCGCCTCCGACGAGCACCCGTCCTTCGCCGACATCACCGCCGACTTCGTCTACGCGCGGGTGATGCAGGCGCGCGCCGGGCTGGCGCAGGGCTATGCGGACGCGGAGCTGGACGCCTGGGCCGCACGGGCCCGCGCCTGGCATGCCGGCGAGGATCCGGCGGGCCTGGCGCACGTCGGTCCGCCGCTGCCGCCCGCGAAGCCGCGCGAGGTGTTCGTGTTCTTCATCGCCGCGGCCAAGGAGCGCAACCCGGCCGCGGCCATGGCCTTGCTGCAGCGCCTGTCCGCGGCCTGAGCCCGCCCGTCGCCGGCCCCTGCCCGGCCGCGGCGGTCCGTGCGAGGATGCGCGCCCATGAGCGCGCCCGCATCCGTACGCCGTCCCGTTCCCACCCGCCATGCCCTGGCCCTGCTCGCCGCCTACGCGGCGATCTGGACCGCCCTGGCCATCAATCCCAGCTACCGCGAGGACTGGGCCCTGGAGAACGTGCTGGTGGTGGCCGCGGTGGCGCTGCTGCCGGTGCTGTGGCGGCGCATGCCGCTGGCCTGGCCCAGCTGCATCGGCCTGTTCGTGTTCGGCGTGCTGCACGCCATCGGCGCGCACTACACCTATGCCGAGGTGCCGTACGACGCGTTCTTCCGCGACCACTTCGGCTTCTCGGTCGATGCCCTGTTCGGCTTCCAGCGCAATACCTACGACCGCCTGGTGCACTTCGGCTACGGCCTGCTGCTGGCCCCGGCCTGCGTCGAGCTGCTGGACCGGGTGGCGCCGCCGCGCGGGGCATGGCGCTACGTGCTGCCGGTGAGCTTCGTGATGTCCCACGCGCTGTTGTTCGAGATCTTCGAGTGGCTGGCCGCCAGCATGTTCGGCGGCGACCTGGGCCAGGCCTACCTGGGCACCCAGGGCGACGAGTGGGACGCGCAGAAGGACATGCTGCTGGCCACCCTGGGCGCGGCCTTGTCGGTCACGGCGCTGGGCCTGGCCGGCTGGCTGTCGCCGCGGCGCTGAGCCCATGGACGCGCGCCGGCGGCCCCGCCGCGGGCGATAATGCGCCATGCCGATGAACCCCCACACCCGCGCCCTGCTGCAGGTCCACTTCTGCGTCCTGCTGTGGGGCTTCACCGCCATCCTCGGCAAGCTGATCGCGCTGCCCGCGCTGCCCCTGGTGTGGTGGCGCATGCTGCTGGTGGTCGCCGCCCTGGCCCTGCTGCCGCGCGTATGGCGCGGGCTGCGCGCAATGCCGCCGCGGCTGGTGGCCGGCTACGCCGGCGTCGGCGTGCTGGTGGCCCTGCACTGGCTGACCTTCTACGGCGCGATCAAGCTGGCCAATGCCTCGGTGGCGGCCACCTGCATCGCCCTGGCGCCGGTGTTCACCGCGGTGATCGAGCCCTGGGTGGCGCGGCGCCCGTTCCGCCCGCGCGAGCTGGTGCTGGGCGTGGCGGTGCTGCCGGGCGTGGCCCTGGTGGTCGGTGGCGTGCCGGACGGCATGCGCGCCGGCGTGGCGGTGGGCGCGCTCTCGGCGCTGCTGGTGGCGGTGTTCGGCTCGCTCAACAAGCGCCTGGTCGAGCATGCCGATCCGCTGACCGTCACCGCGCTGGAACTGGGCGCCGGCACCCTGGTGCTGGGCGCGCTGGCGCCGCTGATGCCGCTGCTGGCGCCGGAGTTCGCCGGCCGGCTGCTGGCCCTGCCGGGCCTGCGCGACGGCATCCTGCTGCTGGTCCTGGCGCTGGCCTGCACCCTGCTGCCGTTCGCGCTGGCGCTGGTGGCGCTGCGCCGGCTCAGCGCCTACGCGGTGCAGCTGGTGACCAACCTCGAGCCGGTGTACGCGATCGTGCTGGCGGCGCTGCTGCTGGGCGAGCAGCGCGAGCTGAGCCTGCAGTTCTACCTGGGCGTGGCCATCGTCCTGGCCGCGGTGTTCCTGGACCCGCTGCTGTCGCGCCGGCGCCCGGCGGCGAGCGCGCCGGCGGCGGACGCCGCGCGCCAGCTGGTGGACTGATTCAGTCGGCCACTTCCACCCGCGCGCGGCCGCCGACCTTGGCGCGGTACATGGCCGCGTCGGCGCGGGCCACCGCCTGCCCCGGCTCCTCGCCGGGGCGCCACTGCGCCACGCCGATGCTGGCGGTCACCCCGCCGCCGCCCTCCACCACCGCCACCGCGCGGACCAGGCTCTCGCAATGCGCGCGCGCCTGCCCCAGGTCCAGGCCCGGCAGCAGCAGCGCGAACTCCTCGCCGCCATACCGCGCCGCCACGCCCACGCCCTGCATCCGCTCGCCCAGCGCGTGGCCGACCTGGACCAGCACGCGGTCGCCGGCGGCGTGGCCGTAGGTGTCGTTGATCGATTTGAAGTGGTCCAGGTCCAGCCCCGCCAGCGACAGCGGCGTGCCCTCGCGCCCCGCCCGCTCCACCGCCGCGCGCAGTGCCTCGCCGTAGCCTCGGCGGTTGCGCAGCCCGGTCAGCGGGTCGGTACGGGTCTGCTCGGCCAGGTCGGCGTTCTGCGCCTCCAGCAGCTGCGAGTAGTGCAGCAGCTGCTGCTCGTACCAGGCGCATTCGCGCACGTACAGGTTCAGCGCCTCGGTGGTGCGGCGCAGTTCGATCAGGAAGCCGGCCTGGCGCGCCAGCGCGCGCAGCGCCTCCGCACCCTCCTCGCCCAGTACCCGCGGGCGGCTGTCGAACACGCACAGGCTGCCCAGGGCGTGGCCTTCGGCATCCAGCAGCGGCACCCCGGCGTAGAAGCGGATGTGCAGGCCGCCGGTGACCAGCGGGTTGGCGGCAAAGCGCGGGTCGCGGGTGGCGTCCTCCACCACCAGCATGCGCTGCGGCTCGAGGATGGTGTGCGCGCAAAAGGCGGCGTCGCGCGGGGTCTCGCAGGCGTCGAAGCCGGTGCGCGCCTTGAACCACTGGCGCTCGGCGTCGATCAGCGAGACCGCCGCCATCGGCGCGCCGGTGATCGCCGAGGCCAGCGCCACCAGGTCGTCGAACGCCTGCTCGCGCGGGGTGTCGAGCAGGCGGGTGGCGCGCAGCGCCGCCAGCCGTTCGGCTTCGTTGCCCGGCCGCGGCGGACGCGGCGCTGGTGCTGTTGCCGGCTGCATGGTCTTCACCAGTTGTCGAACTGCGGGAGCAGGCCGCGCAGTTCCTCCGGGGTCAGGTTGCGCCACTGCCCGGGCTTGAGTGCGCCGAGCCTGACGTTGTCGATGCGCACCCGCCGCAGCTGGGTGACGCGGTAGCCGAACGCGGCTGACATCAGCCGGATCTGCCGGTTCAGGCCCTGGCGCAGCACGATGCGGAAGCCGAACTTGGCGATCCGGCTGGTGCGGCACGGCAGGGTCATCTGCCCGTGCACCGGCACGCCGCGGGCCATGCCGCGCAGGAACTCGTCGGTCACCGGCTTGTTCACCGCCACCAGGTACTCCTTCTCGTGCCCGTTCTCGGCGCGCAGGATCTCGTTGACGATGTCGCCGTTGCTGGTCATCAGGATCAGGCCTTCCGAATCCTTGTCCAGGCGGCCGATCGGGAAGATCCGCTGCTCGTGCCCCACGAGGTCCACGATATTGCCCTTGACCGAGCTCTCGGTGGTACAGGTGATGCCCACCGGCTTGTTCAGGGCGATGTAGACGTGGCGGCGCTTGCCCGGCCTGGCGGCGCGCAGCTTCAGCGGCTGGCCGTCCACGCGGACTTCGTCGCCCTCGCCGACCACGACGCCGACGCCGGCCGGCTGGCCGTTGACGGTCACCCGGCGCGCGGCGACCAGGCGGTCGGCCTCGCGGCGGGAACAGAAGCCGGTGGCGGCGATGTACTTGTTGAGGCGGGCGGCGTCTTCGGTCATGGCCCATTATCCGCTTCCGGCCGCCGCCGCGCTGCGTCGCGCGCTCCCCGTGGTCGGGAACGGCTCAGCCGGCCAGCTGGACCTGGTCGCGCCCGCCGCGCTTGGCCGCGTACATGGCCTGGTCGGCCCGGCGCAGCAACGCCGCGGCATCGGCATCGCCGTCGCGCAGGGTGGCCACGCCGATGCTGGCGGTCAGCGACAGCCCCTCCAGGCCCAGCTCGCGCGCGGTGGCGGCCAGGCGCACGCGCAGGGCATGCATGCGCTGCACCGCCGAGTCCGCGGCCACGCCCGGCAGCAGCATCAGGAACTCCTCGCCGCCCATGCGCGCCGCCTCGGAGGCACCGCGCACCGTGGCCCGCAGCGCCTGCGCCACCGCCACCAGCACCCGGTCGCCGGCCTCGTGGCCGTGGTCGTCGTTGATCGCCTTGAAGTGGTCGATGTCGATGAAGGCCACGCTCAGCGCCGTGCCGTCCTCGCGGGCGACGGCGAACATCTCGCCCAGCCGGCGCAGGCCGGCGCGGCGGTTGGGCAGGCCGGTCAGCGGGTCGGTCTCGGCCAGCTGCTGCATCTCGTCGCGCTGGCGGCGCAGGCGGCCCAGGCGCAGGTTGAGGGCGTAGGCGCTCACCGCCAGGAACCAGGTGACCGCCAGCTGGATCACCTCGACCCGGTACTCGATCAGCAGGCGGCTGCCGGCCAGCTCCAGCAGCGCGATCAGGGCGAACGGCAGCATCCCCGCCAGCGCCGGCAGCACCCCCGGGCGCTGCCGCCACAGCCGGTGCAGGGCCCAGCCCAGGATCAGCAGGTAGACCATGCGGAACGCCAGCTCGACCCCGACCGCCAGCGGCTCCAGCCACGCCAGCGGAGCCAGCAGCGCGGTGAGGCTGGCGGCGATCCAGGTGCCGGCGGTGGCCAGGACCATGCGCCGGCGCACGCCCGGCGGGAGGCCGGGGCCGGCCACCAGCAGCCACATGCCGCACAGCACCGCGCCCAGGCCCATGCTGGACAGGCCCACGAACCAGCGCGGCTCGTGCCCGGCCACCGGCAGCCAGGGTTCCGGGTAGCCGCTGAGGCCGCTGAGCACCGCCTGCCAGACCACCGACAGGCCGCACAGCGCCGCATAGCCGAGGAAGGTCCAGTCGCGCGCGCCGGGATAGGCCATCAGCGCCGTGGCCGCCAGCACCAGGGCCACCGCCAGGCACGCGGTGCGCACCACCAGGCGCAGGGTGTCCACGTGCTGCACCTCGCTGGGCGCGCCGATGCGGATGGTCGGGATCCAGCCGGGCTTGAGTGCCGGCTGCCAGTACACGATCACCGGGTCCTGGTTACCGGCCTGCGGCACGATCACCATGCCCACGCCCGCGCGGAAGCGGGAATCGCGGGTGCGGGCGTCGTGCATCAGCCCGCACACCCGGTGCCCGCCGTACTCCAGGCGCACCTCGCCGGCGAACACGTTGAACACGCTCCCCGCCTGCGGCACGCCGGGCCAGCCGCCCGGCGGCGGATGCACCACCGCCCGCGCCGGCGGCACCGGGGCGTCGGCGGGGCAATCGCGGGTGCGGGGCTGTTCCTGGGTGGGCTGGCCGGTCACCAGGTGGGCGGTCGGCGGCCAGCGCTGGATGCGGCCGAAGGCATTGGCGACCACCACCGCGATCGCCAGCAACGCGAGCACCATCAAGCCGACCCTGGGCCAGGTCCATGGATGGAGCCGCGCGCGGCCCGGTCTGCTCCGTTGCGGTTTCACCCGCCCATGATACGGAGCGCGGCCACGGTCACCCACGGGCCTGGATCATCCTTTGGGATTGTTGCTTTTGTGACCGCCATCAGCCTCCCCCGGGGCCGGCCCCGCGCCGGTCAGGAACGCGGGCGCGGCGGTCCCTTGCGGTGCGGTTTCGGGCCGCGCGGTGCGGGGCGCGTCCCGGTCGGGCGGAAACGCCCGCGCGCCGGCGGCGCGTTGGGCGACGGCGCATGGCTGCCATCCCAGCGGCTGATGCGCAGCTGCTGCCCGACCACCCAGGCCTTCTGCAGCACGCCCATGATCTCCGGCGGCATGCCGGCCGGCAGGTCGAGGATCGAATGGTCCTCGTGGATGTCGATGCGGCCGATGTAGCGCGCCTCCAGCCCGGCCTCGTTGGCGATCGCGCCGACGATGTTGCCCGGCTTGACCCCGTGCACGTGCCCGACCTCGACCCGGTAGGTCTCCATGCCCGGCTGCGGCGCCTCGCGCGGCGGCTTGGGCGCGCGCGGGGCGCGCGGGGCGAAGTCGTCGTCGCGGCCGCGCGGCGGACGCGGGCCACGCTCGCGCTCCTCGAACGCGCGCGGCTCGCGGGCCGGGCGCGGCTCGCGCGGGGCCGGCTCGTCGCGGGCCTCCAGCAGCAGCGGCACGTCGCCCTGCAGCAGGCGCGCCAGGGCGGCGGCGATCTCGGCCGCGCCCACGTCGTGCTCGGTCGCATAGCGGTCGACCAGCGCGCGGTATTCCTCCAGGCCGCCGGCCTGCAGCGCCCCGCCGATGCGCTCGAAGAAGCGCGCCACGCGGCGATCGTTGACCGCCTGCACGGTCGGCAGGCGCATCTCCTCGATCGGCTGCCGGGTGGCGCGCTCGATCGCGCGCAGCATGCCCTTCTCGCGCGGGGTGACGAACAGGATCGCCTCGCCGCTGCGCCCGGCGCGGCCGGTGCGGCCGATGCGGTGGACGTAGCTCTCGGTGTCGTAGGGGATGTCGTAGTTGAGGACGTGGCTGATGCGCTCCACGTCCAGGCCGCGCGCGGCCACGTCGGTGGCCACCAGCACGTCCAGGCGGCCGTCCTTGAGCTGCTGGATGGTGCGCTCGCGCTGCTGCTGCTGCATGTCGCCGTTGATCGCCGCGGCGGCCACGCCGCGCGCCTGCAGCTTGTTGGCCAGCTCCTCGGTGGCGGCCTTGGTGCGCGCGAACACGATCATCGCGTCGTAAGGCTCGGCCTCCAGGATCCGGGTCAGGGCGTCGAGCTTGTGCAGGCCGCTGACGAACCAGTAGCGCTGGCGGATGTTGGCCGAGGTGGTGGTCTTGGCCGCGATGGTCACCTCGACCGGATCGCGCAGGTAGGTCTGGGCGATGCGCCGGATCGGCGGCGGCATGGTCGCCGAGAACAGCGCCACCTGGCGCTGCGGCGGGGTCTTCTGCAGCACCGCCTCGACGTCGTCGATGAAGCCCATGCGCAGCATCTCGTCGGCCTCGTCCAGCACCAGCGCGCGCAGGGCCGACAGGTCCAGCGAGCCGCGCTCGAGATGGTCGATGATGCGCCCGGGGGTGCCGACCACCACGTGCACGCCGCGGCGCAGCGCGTGCAGCTGCGGGCCGTAGCCCTGGCCGCCGTAGATCGGCAGCACCTGGAAGCCGGGCATCTTCGCCGCGTAGCGCTGGAACGCCTCGGCGACCTGGATGGCCAGTTCGCGGGTCGGCGCCAGCACCAGCGCCTGCGGCCTGGCCTGGGCCAGGTCCAGCCGGGCCAGGATCGGCAGGGCGAAGGCCGCGGTCTTGCCGGTACCGGTCTGGGCGGTGCCCAGCACGTCGCGGCCGGACAGCAGCGCGGGGATGGTGGCGGCCTGGATCGGCGAGGGGGTTTCGTAGCCGACTTCGGTCAGGGCAGCCAGCAACGGCTGCGGCAGGCCGAGTTCGCCGAAGCTCGGCGCGGCAGGGGTTTCTTGGGCGGGGGAAGACATCCGGGACTCCGGCGGCGGCGCCTGGAGGCGCGGCGGGGACACATGAAAGTTCGCCATTGTGCGCTGCAACGCGGGGTTTGTCGCCCCACGGCGGGATTCGGACGGGCCGTCCATTCAGCCCCATCATGCGCCGGGCCGCCGTGTACCGGCCGCGAAGCCCGGTGGCGGGAAGCCTCAGCCGCCGCCGGCAACCCCGGTGGCCGCGCCGGCCGGCGCGCTGGCAGCGGCCGCCTCGCTGGCACCCTCGCCGTCCGGTTCGCCGGCGGTGGACTCGGCGTCCAGCAGCACCACTTCCACCGCGTTGAACTCGGCCAGCGGGCTCTCCGCCGGGCAGGTGTCGTCGGGGAAACCAAGCCCGCGGCGCAGCTCCAGGCCGCAGGCATTGCGCGCGTACACCTCGCGCTCGCCGCGGCAGCGCTCCTCGAACGCGCGGATCCAGCGGTCGCGCCGCTGCATGAAGTCGTCGCCGCACTTGGCCAGCAGCCGCATCCGGTCCAGGTCGTCCTGGGCGGCGTTGTTGCCGTCCAGGCCGTAGGCCGCCAGTTCGTCCTGGTTGAGCAGGCGCAGGCTGCGGTTGGGCACGGTCTTCATCACGTCGGCCAGCAGCGGCGAGGCGCCGTTGCGTTCCAGGTAGGCGCGCACGGTCCCGTACACCGCCTGCAGCTCGGTGTTGAGCTCCTGGCGGCTGGTGGCGGTGGAGCTGAGGCGGATGATGCGGTGGATGCCCACCCGCCCGGCCAGCACCCGACTGTCGCCGCCGGCCAGCACGAACACGCAGGCGCTGTGGCAGACCGAGTCCTCGCGCACCCACAGGGTCCAGTGGTGGTTGCCGATCCAGTCGCCAGCGCGGATCGCGTCCTCGACCTGGCCGCCGGTGGAGTCCAGGTCCAGCACGCGGTGGACGATGCCCAGCTCGTCGGCGGTCACCGTGACCCGCTGCACCAGGGCGGTGAACTCGGGGCTGATCTTGCCGGTATAGCGCACGCGCACGACCTGCCCTTCGCGGCAGGCCTCGACGCCCTCGCGCAGCGCTTCGCGCTCCAGCGAGGCCAGCGCCGCGCCGTCGCCCTCGCGGTAGTCCAGGCTGCAGCTGATCCAGGCCTGGCCGGACAGCTCGCGCGGCGTCCAGTCCACCTCGCCCTCGGGCTCGGCGGCCTGGCCCTGCGGCAATGCCTCCACCGACATGGCCTCTTCGGGCATCGGATCGCGGCTGACCGCGCCACCCTCTTCCGGCGAGGCCACCGGCTGGGTCTGGACCTCTTCCTCATCGGCCACGAAACGCTGGCAGGCGACCAGCACCCCAATGGCCGCGGCCAGCAGCAGGACCACGGACAGGATTCGGCGCGAGGTCTTGGACATGGAAGGACGGTCGGCTTGCATGCACCCAGTCTAGGCGGTGCCCGGCCGCGCCGGACAACCGTCGATGAACGTCGACGAACGGTTCAGCGCAACAGCGGCAGCAGCACCAGCAGCAGGCCGGCCATCGAGACGCCCCATGCCAGCGAACGCAGGTAGCGCACGCCGTACACGTACAGCGGCACGTACACCACGCGCGCCCAGAAATAGAGCTGCACCCCGAGCGCGGTCCAGGCATCGGCCTGGCCGGTGGCGACCACCGCCAGCACCGCGGCGGCGAAGAACGGGAAGGTCTCCATGAAGTTGCGGAACGCGCGGTCGGCGCGCCCGGCCCTGGGCGGGAGCGGACCCGGATCGGCATCGCGCGGCCCGGTATTCCATTCGACCCCGCGCTGGCGGGTCACCAGCATGCCGGCCAGCAGCAACTGCGCCACGCCCAGCACCACCGACCAGCCCAGATAATGGATCTCGATGCCCACGGCCACCTCCTGTGATGTAGGCCCACAGGTTAGCAACGGCGTTGGGGCTACGATATGCGCATGTCGAACGCGCGCCTGCCCCCGGTCCCGGAGCCTCCTTCCCCCGGGCCGCAAGGCCTGCTGCGCGAGATCCGCCACGTGCGCCCGCTGCCGCCTGGCCGGCTCGGTTTCTCGCTGCGCGCCGCCCTGGCCATGGGCATCCCGGTCCTCGCCGGCTGGCTGGCCGGGGATACGGCGGCCGGTATGATGGCCACCATCGGTGGCTTCGCCGCCCTGTACTGCGGCGACCGTCCCTATGCCGCCCGCGCCATCGCCCTGGCAGCGGTGGCGCTGGGCTTCGCCGTGGCGGCGATGTTCGGGCTGTGGCTGCAGCCGCATGCCTGGGCCATCCTGCCGGCACTGGCCCTGGTGGCGATGTTCGCGACCTGGCTGTGCAACGCCATGCGCATCGGCCCGGCCGGCGCCTACCTGTTCGTGCTCGCCTGTGCCGCCAGCACCGCGATCCCGGCCGCCCACCTGCCGCCCTGGCAGGCCGGCCTGCTGGTGCTGGGCGGCGGCATGGGTGCCTGGCTGCTGCACACCGTCGGCATCCTGCTGCATCCACGCAAGCCAGAGCGGCGCGCGGTGCTTGCCGCCGCCCGCGCGGTGGCCGCGGCGATCTCCGCCGACGCCAACGGGCATCCACGCGCCCGCCGGCGTGCGGCCCAGGCCCTCTACGACAGCTGGCAGATGCTGGTGGGCTTCCAGCCGATCCCGGCGCGCCCGAACGGCGAGCTGGCCCGGCTGCGCGGGATCAACCGCGAGCTGCACCAGACCTTCGCGGCCAGCCACGACCCCGACCTGCCGGCCGAACGCCGCGCACAACTCCTGCGGCACGCCGTCCAGCTGGGCGAGGAGGTCCAGCAGGAAGCGATCCGGCGTCCGCGCACGCTGCCGGCCGGCACCGTGCCGCACGGTTACCCGCGCTCCTGGACCCTGCTGCGCGAAGGCCTGGCACCCGGCTCCAACCCGCGCCGCCAGCTGCTGCGCATCGGCATCGCCTGCCTTGCCGCCGGCCTGGTCGCCGGCGCCCTGGACCTGGAGCGCGCGTACTGGGCGGTGGCCGCGGCCCTGCTGATGCTGCACCAGGGCCTGACCTGGCCGCGCACCCTGCAACGCAGCCTCGAGCGCGCCCTCGGCACCTTGGCCGGCCTCGCCCTGGCCGGCGCCATCCTCTGGCTGCATCCGACCGGGCCATGGCTGGTGCTGACGGTGATGGCGCTGCAGTTCACCATCGAGATGGTGGTGGTCCGCAACTACGCGCTGGCGGTGGTGTTCATCACCAGCGCGGCGCTGACCATCGCCAGCGGCGGCCACGTAAGCTTCCCCGATCCGCAGACACCCCATAAGTAGAACTT
>NZ_ALIP01000098.1:0-47629 GCF_000283075.1 Pseudoxanthomonas sp. GW2 | reverse complement strand
CGAACTCGCCGTGCAGGTCCATCACCTGGCGTTCGAACTGGCGGTACAGCAGCAGCTGCGCCTCCGGCGGCAGCTGCAGCGCGTCGCCAGCCGTGCGCAGGCACTGGCACAGCGCATGCGGTCCCAGCGGCAGCTGCTCCAGCTCGAACGCCGGCGTGGCGGCCAGCACGGCGAAGCGCTGCGCCAGCAGCAACAGCTCGCTGCCGCCGCGCTGCACCTGGCGGCGGGCGATCTCGCGCAGGACGATGGCGCGGTCCAGTTCGGTGTCCTCGACCAGGGCCAGTGCCGGCCCGGGCGCGGGTTCGGCCGGTTCGGCGGGCTCGGCCGGCGGCGGTGCGCGCAGGCCGGCCAGGCTGCCTTCAAGTGCGGCGAGGAAGCGCGGCTGGAAGGCGGCGCGGTGCTGGCGCAGCAGGCGCATCGCATCCAGGCGCTCGGCCTGCTCGCTGCTGCTGCGCGCGCCCTCGGCCAGGCTGAAGAGCTGGTTTTCCAGCCCGTCCAGAGTGGCCTCCAGCCACGGCCCCAGCTGCGTGGCGGCCAGCTCGCGCACCTGCAGGAGGATGGCGCGCACGCGCGCCGGCAGGGCGGCGTCGGCCAGCGCCGGGAATGCCGGGTGGCCCGGCGTTGGTCGGTTGGTGGCTTGCATTCTGTGACCGCGTTCCCCCTTGGGCGGTATTTAGCACGTTTCCATGCGGGGCGGCATGGCGCGCCGCACCGCGGTCCCGGCGGGGCCGGGGATGGTCTCAGAGGAACAGGGAAATCACGTCGTTGGCGAAGCGCCGCCCCAGTGCGGTGGGCGCCACCCGCTCGCCCTCGAGCTGCAGCCAGCCGCGGCCGCGGGCCTGTTCCAGCGCCGGCGCCAGATGCGCGCGCGGCAGTCCGGTGCGCACCTCGAAGTCGGCCAGGGCGAAACCCTCGTGCAGGCGCAGGGCGTTGAGCATGTACTCGAACGGGCGCTGCTCCGGGGCGATGCGGTCGTCGCCGCCGATCGCCTGGGCGGTGCCGGCGGCGGCCATCCAGGTGGCCGGGTGCTTGTGCTTCCAGCGGCGCAGGATGGCCTGTTCGGCGCCGAGGGTGATCTTGCCGTGGGCGCCGGCGCCGATGCCCAGGTAGTCGCCGTAGCGCCAGTAGTTGAGGTTGTGCGCGCACTGCCGGCCCGGGCGGGCGTAGGCGCTGGTCTCGTAGTGGACGTAGCCGGCGTCGGCCAGCAGGGCCTGGCAGCGCTCCTGCATGTCCCAGGCCAGGTCGTCGTCCGGGATGCCTTGCGGCGGCCGGGCGAAGAACACGGTGTTGGGTTCCAGCGTCAGCTGGTAGTGGCTGATGTGCGCCGGCTGCAGGGCGAAGGCACGCTCCAGGTCGCGCTCGGCCATGGCCAGGTCCTGGCCGGGCAGGGCGTACATCAGGTCCAGGTTGAGGTTGTCGAAACCGGCGTCCTGGGCCAGCTTCACCGCGGCCTCGGCCTCGGCGCTGTCGTGGATCCGGCCCAGGCGCTGCAGGCAGCCGTCGTCGAAGCTCTGGATCCCGAAGCTGATCCGGTTCACCCCGGCGGCGCGGTAGCCCTCGAAGCGGTCGTGCTCGGCGGTGCCGGGATTGGCCTCCAGGGTGATTTCCGCGTCCGGGGCGAAGCGCAGGCGCGCGGCGGCGGCCGAGAGGATGGCCTCGATCGCCGCGGCCGGGAACAGGCTGGGCGTGCCTCCGCCGAAGAACACGCTGTGCACGGTGCGGCCCCAGACCAGGGGCAGGTCGTGTTCCAGGTCGCGTACCAGCGCGGCCACATACTCGTCGAACGGCAGTCCGCCCCTGGCTCCGTGCGAGTTGAAGTCGCAATACGGGCACTTGCGCACGCACCAGGGCAGGTGCACGTACAGCGACAGCGGCGGCGGGATCAGGTCGGGCATGGCAGGCTCGCGCCGGCGCGCTCAGCCAAGCACTTCGGGCAGGCGCGCGCGCAGCAGTTCCAGCGCCTTGCCGCGGTGGCTGATGCGGTTCTTCAGCTCCATCGGCATTTCCGCCGCGGTCAGCCCGTGCGCGGGGTCCAGGAACACCGGGTCGTAGCCGTGGCCGCCGCTGCCGCGGCGTTCGCGGATGATGCGCCCGCGCCACTGCCCCTCGACCAGCAGCGGCTGCGGGTCTTCGGCATGGCGCAGCACCACCAGCACGCACTGGAAGTGGGCGCCGCGGCGCGGGTCGTCGACCCCGTCGAGCGCGGCCAGCAGCTTGTCGATGTTGCGTTGCGGGTTGGCCGGCTCGCCGGCATAGCGCGCCGAGTACAGGCCCGGCGCGCCGCCGAGGGCGTCCACGCACAGCCCGGAGTCGTCGGCCAGCGCCGGCAGGCCGGTGACGCGGGCCGCGTGGCGCGCCTTGATCAGCGCGTTCTCGACGAAGGTCAGCCCGGTCTCCTTGGCGTCCTCGACGCCCAGGTCGGACTGCGCGACCAGCTCGATCCCGCTGTCGGCCAGCAGGTGGTGCAGTTCGTCGAGCTTGCCGCGGTTGGAGGAGGCCAGGACCAGCTTCATCGCATGCTCCCGCCTCAGCCGGCCAGGGCCTGGCGCTGCAGTTCCAGCAGCTGGCCGATGCCGCGCTCGGCCAGGCCCAGCAGCGCGTCCAGTTCGTCGCGGCGGAAGGCATGGCCCTCGGCCGTGCCCTGCAGCTCGATGAAGCCGCCGCCGTCGTTCATCACCACGTTCATGTCGGTGTCGCAGTCGCTGTCCTCGGCGTAGTCCAGGTCCAGCACCGGCACGCCGCGGTATACGCCGACCGAGATCGCGGCGACCGCGCCGTGGATCGGGTCGCGGGAAATCTCGCCGCGCGCCAGCAGCCAGCGCACCGCGTCCGCCAGCGCCACGTAGGCCCCGGTGATGGCGGCGGTGCGGGTGCCGCCGTCGGCCTGCAGCACGTCGCAGTCCAGGGTGATGGTGCGCTCGCCCAGGGCGCCGCGGTCGACGCAGGCGCGCAGGGCGCGGCCGATCAGGCGCTGGATCTCCAGGGTGCGGCCGCCCTGCTTGCCGCGCGCGGCCTCGCGCTCGGAGCGGGTGTGGGTGGAGCGTGGCAACATGCCGTACTCGGCCGTCACCCAGCCCTCGCCCTTGCCGCGCAGGAATGCCGGCACCTTGTTGTCGATGCTGGCGGTGCACAGCACGCGGGTGTCGCCGAAGCTGACGAGCACGGAGCCTTCGGCGTGGCGGGTGAAGCCGCGTTCGATGCGCACGGGGCGCAGCTGGTCGGGGGCGCGGCCACTGGGGCGGACGACGGTCATGTGTGGTTTCCGTAGGCGGGGCCCCGGCGGTCCGCCGGCGGGGCCGGCGAAGGCGGCAGGGTGCCGCGGCGGGCCGGCTAGATTAACATTCGCCCCCTGCCAAAGACGGATTCCCGCATGATCCGCAGCATGACCGCCTTCGCCAGCGGCGAACGTGGTACCTCCTGGGGCGTGCTCTCCTGCGAGTTGCGCTCGGTCAACCACCGCTTCCTGGAGACCGGCCTGCGCCTGGCCGACGAGCTGCGCGCGCTGGAACCGGTGCTGCGCGAGCGCGTGGCCGCGCGCGTGCAGCGCGGCAAGCTGGACCTGGTGATGCGCCTGCGCGCGCCGGAAGGCGCCGCCGGGCTGGCGGTCAACGAGGCCCTGCTGGCGCAGCTGGGCGAGCTGGCCCAGCGCCTGGACGCGCGCTTCCCCAACCTGCAGGTGCAGTTCACCGACCTGCTGCAGCTGCCGGGCGTGCTGCAGACCCCGGTGGCCGACGGCGAGGCGCTGCAGGCGCAGGCGCTGGAGCTGCTGGACCAGGTGCTGGACGAGTTCATCGCCGCGCGCGAGCGCGAGGGCGCGGCGCTGGCCGCCGCGATCCGCGAGCGGGTCGACGCGGTGGAGCGCATCGCCGGCGAAGTGCGCGCGCTGGTGCCGGACATCCGCGAGGGCCAGCGCGCCAAGCTGGCCGCGCGCCTGGCCGACCTGCCGCACCCGGTGGACCCGGGCCGCGCCGAGCAGGAGCTGGTGCTGTGGCTGCAGAAGCTGGACGTGGACGAGGAGCTGGACCGCCTCGCCAGCCACGTCGCCGAGATCCGCCGGATCCTCTCCGGCAAGGCGCAGGCCGTGGGCCGCCGCTTGGACTTCCTGCTGCAGGAGTTCAACCGCGAGGCCAACACCCTCGGTTCCAAGTCGGTCGACGCCCGCACCTCGGCCGCCGCGGTCGAGCTGAAGGTGCTGATCGACCAGATCCGCGAGCAGGTGCAGAACATCGAGTGAGCCGCGCGGGGGGCCGCGCGCCGGATGGCGCTCAGGCGATCTCGCGCCGCGACAGCCACCAGGCGGTCAGCGGGAACAGCACCGCCGCCAGCATGGGTCCGAGCAGCACCGCCGCGTCGCGCATGGCCTCATGGCCGCCGTTGCTGGCCGCCACCGGATAGGCCCAGGGCAGCCAGTACCAGTATTGCGAGGCGCCGAGCTGCATCGCCGCCAGGGTGGCCACCACCGACACCGCCAGCGGGGTGACCACCGAGCGCAGGCGCCAGCTCAGCGCATGCTGCAGCGCCACCACCGGCAGCGCCGCCAGCGGCGCCGCCCACAGCCGCGGCAGCTGGGCCTGCAGCGCCGTTTCCAGCGGGAATCCGGCCAGGCCGAGGATGCCGGTGCCCAGCGCGAGGGCGAGCAACAACGCCAGCTGCGCGGCCGCCAGCAGCAGCACCGAGACCATGGCCTTGGCCGCGTACAGCTCCAGCCGGCCGACCGGCAGGCTGAGCATCAGCCGCCAGGTCTGGTTGCGGTGCTCGTTGCCGTTGACCAGCGCGGTGCACAGGCCGATGTAAAGCGGCAGCATGAGCAGGCTCCACAGCGCCGACGCGCTGCCCCACAGCATCGACCACTGCGCGGCGGTCATGCCGTCCGGGGTGATCCGGCGCAGGGCCATCCCGAACATCAGCGCCACCACCGCCGCCGGGCAGGCCACGGTGGTCAGCAGCACCAGCGAGCGGCGCAGCTTGAGCAGTTCGACCAGGCAAAGGCGGATCAGCATGCGACGGCTCCCCCGGAGGCGGTCATCTGCAGGAACCACTGCTCCAGCGTCGGCTTGCGCAACACCGACTGGTAGAGCACGACCCCGGCCTGCACCAGCTGCGAGTTGAGCAGGCCGGCGCGGTCGCGGTCGACGTCGGCCACCAGCACCCGGTTGGGGCTTTCGGCGCGGGCGGCGTAGCCCAGCGCCTGCAGCGTGCGCGAGCCGCGTTCGGCGTCGTCCACGTCCAGGGCCAGGACCCCGGCGAGCTGGCGTTCCAGTTCGCCGGCCGAGGCCTGCAGCCGGATCGTGCCTTCGTGCAGCACGGCCAGGTGGGTGGCGGTCTTCTCCACCTCGTCCAGGTAGTGGCTGGCGAAGAAGATGGTGCAACCGGCGGCTTCGGGGAGGCCGGAGAGCAGGGCGCGGATGTCGCGGATGCCGTCCGGGTCCAGGCCGTTGGTGGGCTCGTCCAGGACCAGCAGGCGCGGACGCCCCAGCAGGGCATGGGCCAGCGCCAGCCGTTGCCGCATGCCCAGCGAATAGTGCTCGATCCGCTGCCGGCGGTCGGGGCGCAGTCCGACCAGTTCCAGCGCGCGGTCGATCTCGCTGCGCGGCAGCTGCTTCAGGCACGGGCCGATGGACAGGAACTCGCGCGCGGTGAGGTTGGGGTAGCTGCTGGGCGCCTCGATCAGGCAGCCCATCTGCGCCAGCACCTCGCGCCGGTGCTGGCGGATGTCCTTCCCCAGCACGCGGATGCTGCCGCGGTCCGGCGCGGCCAGGCCGGCAAGCAGGCGGATGGTGGTGGACTTGCCATGCCTCGTTGTTGCCGAGGAAGGCGAACACGCTGCGCTCGGGGACCACCAGCTGCAGGTCCTTCAGTATCCGCCGTGGGCCGTAGGACTTGTCGACGGCCTGCAGTTCGATCGCTGCACTTGGCATGGGGCGTGGGCTCCTGGCTGCCCGCCGCAAGCCGTGGTCCAGCGCACGCCGGCGTCGGGGCGTTGGCGGCGAGCATGCCAAGCGGCCGCAAACGCGGTAAACCCAACCAACGACAGGGGCTGCGCGCAAAGCGTGGCGGCGCCGGGGGCCGGCCGGGGCGGGGGGTCTGCTACCATTCGCGCCCCGTTACCCCATACACGCGGCCCCGGGTCCCAGGCGCGGCAATGGCGCCAGACCCGCCCGGGGCCTGGAGAAGTGGCACCGGTCCCCAGGCCCGAGTTCGCGCCGCCGGGCCGGTGCAGGACAGCCGATGAGCATGCGCGGAACCCTCTTCATCGTTGCGGCGCCTTCCGGCGCCGGCAAGTCCAGCATCGTCAACGCGGTGCTGTCGCGCGATCCGGCCATCCGGCTGTCGATCTCCTTCACCTCGCGCGCGCCGCGCCCGGGCGAGCGCCATGCCGAGCACTACCACTTCGTCAGCGAGGAAGAGTTCCAGCGCATGATCGACGCCGGCGACTTCTTCGAGTACGCCCGCGTGCACGGCGACTGGAAGGGCACGGCGCGGCAGTCGGTGGAGCCGCAGCTGGCGGCCGGCCACGACGTGCTGCTGGAGATCGACTGGCAGGGCGCGGCCCAGGTGCGGGCCAAGGTCCCCGACGCGGTCAGCGTGTTCATCCTGCCGCCGTCGCGGGAGGCGCTGGAGCAGCGCATGCGCAAGCGCGGCCAGGACAGCGACGAGGTCATCGCCCGCCGCCTGGCGGCCGCGCGCGAGGAGATGTCGCACTACGGCGAGTTCGACTACGTGATCGTCAATGAGGTGTTCGAGACCGCGGTGGACGAGATGTGCGCGATCTTCGTCGCCAGCCGCCTGCGCCGCGGCCAGCAGCAGCAGCGCCATGCCGGCCTGATCCGCGCCCTGCTCGGGCAGGACCCCGGCGCCGGCCCCGCTGCCTGAACGCAAGTCCCTGAACGGAAAGGAAGAACCGGCGCCGGGCCTTGCCGCGGAGGCGGCGGCGCGGGTAAACTCCGCCTCCATTTCCCCAGACACGAGTGGCGACCGCAGTCGCCTGGAACCCCTATGGCCCGTATCACCGTTGAAGATTGCCTGGAAGTGGTCAACAACCGCTTCGAACTGGTCATGATGGCCGCCAAGCGCGCCCGCCAGCTGGCCAATGGCGTGCCGGCCACGATCGAGAACGAGGACGGCGACGACAAGCCGACCGTGCTGGCGCTGCGCGAGATCGCCGCCCGCACCGTCGACGCCAACCTGATCGACGAAGTGGAGAAGGCCGAGCGCGAGCGCGCCGAGCGCGAGGCGCTGGAGTGGGCCGCCGCCGAGGTCGTCGCCGACGACGACCTGTCCAAGGGCGACGACTGAGCCGCGCCCGCCTGCATCGCCACACCCGACGGCCCGCCTCGCGCGGGCCGTCTTCGTTGCGGCCGTTCATGCGCCGGAGGACCGGCCGGCGGGGCCGCACGCTATAGTCCGACGCCGCCGCGCCGGCGCCCGCCACCCAGTCCGCAGCCGCCATGCCCGTCCTCGTCATCGGCGCCACCAGCCAGATCGGCCACTTCCTGCTGCCGCGCCTCGCCGCCGGCGGCGATGGCGTGCTCGCGCTCAGCCGCCATCCACGGCCGGCACGGGCCGGGGTGCAGTGGCTGCAGGGCCAGCTGCCGGGACCGATGCCGGAACTGCCGCCGCTGCGCGCGGTGGCCAGCTTCGCCCCGCTGGACACGCTGGCGCAGTGGCTGTCCGGCCTGCAGTCCGCGCCCGCGCCGCGGGTGGTCGCCACCAGTTCGATGAGCGTGCTGACCAAGCGCGACTCCGCGGTGCCGGCCGAGCGCGAGCTGATCGGCCGCCTGGCCGCCGGCGAGGCCGAGCTGGAACGGCAGTGCCGGCGCCTGGGCATGGCCTGGACCGTGCTGCGCCCGACCCTGATCTACGGCGCCGGACTGGCCCGCAGCCTGCCCCCGATCGCGCGGCGCGCCGCGCGCACCCGCCTGTTCCCGCTGCCGGCCGGCCGCGGCCTGCGCCAGCCGGTGCATGCCGACGATCTCGCCACGGCGGTCCTCGCCTGCATCGATACCGGCGCCGCCGACGGCCGCATCCTTGCCCTGGGTGGCGGCGAGCGCCTGCCGGCGGCGGAGATGTTCGCGCGGGTGCGCGCCAGCCTGCCGTTCGCCACCATGCCGCTGCCGCTGGGGCGGCCGCTGCTGCGCCTGCTGGCGGCGCTGCTGCCGGGCGCGCGTGGGCCGGTGTCGCGGCTGGACCGCGACCTGGTCGCCGACAACGCCGAGGCCAGCGCCCTGCTGGGCGTGGCGCCGCGCCCGTTCCGGGTCGACGCCTCGATGTGGCGCATGGACGCGGAGGGCTGAGCGGTGCGCGTGTCGGTGGTGCTGTGCACCTACAACGGCGAGCGCTTCCTCGGTCCGCAGCTGGAGAGCCTGCTGGCGCAGCTGCGCCTGCCCGACGAGATCGTGGTCCAGGACGATGCCTCGTCCGACGGCACCTGGGAGCGGCTGCAGGCCTTCGCCGCGCGCGCGCGGGTGCGCGGGGTGGCGGTGGAGCTGCAGCGCAACCCGGCCAACCTCGGCTACGTGCGCAACTTCGAGCGCGCGCTGCAGCGCGCCCGCGGCGACCTGGTGTTCCTCTGCGACCAGGACGACGTCTGGCACCCGGAGAAGATCGCGCGCATGGCCGCGCGCTTCCTCGCCGAACCGGAACTGGGCCTGCTGCACACCGACGCGCGCCTGGTCGACGCCGATGGCGCCTGGCTGGGCGTGGACCTGCTGCAGGCGCTGGAGGTGTCCCCGGCGGAACTGGAGATGGAGCACTCCGGCCGCGCCTTCGACCTGCTGATGCGGCGCAACCTGGTCACCGGCGCCACCACCGCGCTGCGCGGCGCGCTGCTCGGGCGCCTGCTGCCGGTGCCGGAGGGCTGGGTGCACGACGAGTGGCTGGCGATCGCGGCGGCCACCCAGGCCCGGGTCGACTGCATGCCCTGGGCCTCGATCGACTACCGCCAGCATGGCAGCAACCAGATCGGCGCGCGCCCGCGCCGCCTGGTCGAGCGCCTGGCCTACGGCTGGGTGGCGCGGCGGGTCTCGCTGGAGCGGCTGTGCGTGCTGTACCGCTCGTTCCTGCAGCGCATCGACGAGGGTGGGCTGGCGGTGGAACCGGAAGTGCGCGAGGCGGTGGCGCAGCGCCTGCGGCACGCGCTGGCGCGCGCGCGCCTGCCGCGTTCGCCGCTGCGCCGGCTGGCCTCGGTGCGCGAGGAACTGGGCAGCGGCCGCTACGCGCGGTTTTCCTTCGGCCTGCGCTCGGCCGCCGGCGACCTGCTGGGGCTGCGGGTATGAGCCGTGGCGGCGCCGGCGCGCACCCGGCGGCCGTTCAGCCCCCCGACCGGGCGCGCGCCGATCTCGGGTTAGACTCCGCCCGTTCCTGATCCTGGTATTCCTGTGCCTCGACGTTCTACCGCCGGAGATACCGCCCGCGCGAAGTCCCCCGGGGCGTCCGCCTGGCGCGGCCGCCTGCTGACCGTGGTGCTCGCGGCCGCCGCCCTGGCGGCCGGGTTCCTGGTCCCGTACACGGTCCACCTCAACAACCAGGTGACCGAGCGCTTCGGCGCCCTGCAGTGGCAGATCCCCACCCGCGTGTACGCGCGCCCGCTGCACCTGCGGCCGGGCCTGGCGCTGGACGAGCGCACCCTGCGCACCGAGCTGGACGCGGCCGGCTACCAGGAGGACGGCGAGGGCCGGCGCCAGGGCAGCTACCACGTCGACGGCGCCCGCTTCACGATCTCCAGCCGCGGCTACGCCGACATCGACGGCGTGGTGCCGCCGCGGCGGATCGAGGTCAGCCTGTCCGGCGGCAAGGTCTCGCGCCTGCGCGATGCCGGAAGCGGCCAGGCGATCAAGGCCGCGCGCCTGGACCCGGCGCGGATCGCCACCCTCTACGGCCAGCGCCAGGAAGAACGGCGCCTGGTGCGGATCGAGGAAGTGCCGGAACTGCTGACCCCCGGCCTGCAGGCGGTGGAGGACCGCGACTTCGCCCGCCACCACGGCATCGACGTGTCCGGCATGCTGCGCGCACTGCTGGTCAACCTGCGCTCGGGCGAGAAGAAGCAGGGCGCCTCCACCCTGACCCAGCAGCTGGCCCGCAGCGGCCTGCTGGGCATCGGCAAGGAGCAGACCTGGAGCCGCAAGTTCAACGAGATCCTGTACGCGCTGATCCTGGAGGCGCGCTACGACAAGCGCACGATCCTGGAGACCTACCTCAACCAGGTCTACCTGGGCCAGCGCGGCGGGCAGGCGATCCACGGCGTGGCTTCCGGCGCCGAGTTCTGGTTCGGCCGCGACCTGGACGACCTGACCACCGAGCAGACCGCGCTGCTGATCGGCCTGGTCAAGGGCCCGTCCTACTACGACCCGCGCCGCCACCCGCAGCGCGCGCTGGAGCGTCGCAACGTCGCCCTGTCGATGATGCACGCCACCGGCCTGATCGACGACGCCGAATACGAGCGCGCGCGCAAGGCGCCGCTGGGCGTGACCGCGCGCCCGGGCGTGGCCGCGGCCAACCGCTTCCCCGGCTACATCGACCTGGTGCGCCGGCAGCTGGCCAGCGACTACCCGGAAAGCGCGCTGCAGGGCGCCGGCCTGACCGTGCTCACCGGCATGTCGCCCTCGGCCCAGGCCTATGCCGAGGGCGCGGTGGCGCGCACCCTGGAGGCGCTGCAGCCCGGCAAGCCCCCGCCGCTGGAGGCGGCGGTGGTGGTGACCGACGTGCGCGGCGGCGACGTGCTGGCGGTGGTTGGCGGCCGCAACGCCGAGCTGCACGGCTTCAACCGCGCGGTCGAGGCGCAGCGGCCGGTCGGCTCGCTGCTCAAGCCGTTCGTGTACCTGCTGGCGCTGGCGCAGCCGCAGCGCTTCTCGCTGGCCAGCTTCGTCGAGGACGCCCCGGTCACGGTCGAGCTGGGACGCGGCCGGCGCTGGTCGCCGGGCAATTCCGACAACCGCAGCCACGGCACGGTGCGGCTGGTGGACGCGCTGGCGCATTCCTACAACCAGGCCACGGTGCGGGTGGGCATGCAGGTCGGTCCGGACCGCCTGGCGCAGCTGCTGAAGGTGCTGGCGGGGATCGAGGCCGAACCCAATCCCTCGCTGATCCTCGGTTCCACCGACCAGAGCCCGTACGCGATGACCCAGCTGTACCAGTTCCTCGCCTCCGGCGGGCAGGTGCAGCCGTTGCGCGCGGTGCGCGGCGTGCTCGACCCGGAAGGCCGGCTGCTCAAGCGCTACGACACCGCGCCGGCGCCGGCCCAGGAGGGCGACTCGATCGCCGCCCGCCTGGTGACCATCGCCCTGCAGCAGGTGGTCACCAGCGGCACCGCGCGCCAGCTGCAGCGCGACGGCCTCGGCCGCCTGTCCCCGGCCGGCAAGACCGGCACCAGCAACGACGGCCGCGACAGCTGGTTCGCCGGCTACACCGGCGACCACCTGGCAGTGGTCTGGGTCGGCAACGACCAGAACCAGCAGACCGGCCTGTACGGCGCCACCGGCGCGATGCGGATCTGGTCGGGCCTGTTCTCGCGCCTGCCCAGCTCGCCGCTGCAGGTCGATGGCAAGGGCGTGGAATGGCACTGGGTGCAGGCCGAGGGCTCCTACGTCACCGACGCCGATTGCCCCGGCGCGCGCCGGCTGCCGTTCGTGGCCGGCACCGCGCCGGACTACGCGCCGTGCACCCCGGACTACCTGCCGCTGCCGCTGGATGGCACCGCGCCGCCGCCGGCGCAGGCGCGGGAGCGCCAGCCGGGTTTCTGGCGGCGCCTGTTCGGCGGCGGCCGCGCCGCCGATCCGCAACAGGCGCCGGCCCCGGCGCAGCCGCCTGCGCCATAATGGCCGGCATGCAAGCCTTCCCCCGTTCCCCCGCCGCAGCGGCCGCCTGCCTGCTGCTGGCCGCCTGCGGTACCACGCCCGCGCCGCCGGCCCCGGCCGTGCCCGAGGTGACCCCGGCGCAGCGCCTGGCCGCGGTCCAGGCCGCCGCCGGCGCCGCCGACACCGAACTGGACGTGCAGCCGCTGCGCGACCCGCAGGTCGCCGACCTGCGCGAGCGCGCCGCCGCGGCGCTGGCCGCCGGCCAGGCCGAAGCCGCCGCCGAGGCCCTCAACCAGGCCCTGCTGGCCGCCCCCGACGACCCGGCGGTGCTGCAGGAGCGGGCGGAGGTGGCGCTGTTGCAGGGCCAGTACGACCGCGCCGAGACCCTGGCCCGGCGCGCCTATGACCTCGGCTCGCGGGTCGGGCCGATGTGCCGGCGGCACTGGGCCACCATCGAGCAGTCGCGGCTGGCGCGCGGCCAGGCGGAGAATGCCGCCTCGGCCAGGGCGCAGCTGGCCGCCTGCACCGTCCCGGGCGTGCAGCGGTTCTGACGGCGGCGGCCGCGGCGTACCCCGCCGCCTGCCGCGCCGGACCGTGCATCCTGCATCGACCATGTCCCTTCTTGCCCAGGCCAGCCGCGAGGCGCTCAGCGAAGGAGGCGCGCTCGCCGCGCGCCTGGACGGCTTCACCGCGCGCCCGGCGCAGCAGCGCGTGACCGCGGCGGTGGCCGAGGCGATCGAGCACCGCGACGTGCTGCTGGCCGAGGCCGGCACCGGCACCGGCAAGACCTACGCCTACCTGGTGCCGGCGCTGTTGTCGGGGCTGAAGACCATCGTCAGCACCGGTACCCGCGCGCTGCAGGACCAGCTCTACCACCGCGACCTGCCGCGGGTGCGCGACGCCCTCGGCAAGGGCGTCCGCAGCGCCCTGCTCAAGGGTCGCGCCAACTACCTGTGCCGCTACCGGCTGGAGCAGGCCAGGGGCGACGCGCGCTTCTCCAGCCCCGAGCAGGCCAGCCAGTTCCAGCGCATCGTCGCCTGGGCCGGGCGCACCCGCGCCGGCGACATGGCCGAGCTGGAATCCCTGCCGGACGATTCGCCGCTGCTGCCGCTGGTCACCTCCACGGTGGACAACTGCCTGGGCAGCGACTGCCCGTTCTGGGAGGAGTGCTTCGTGGTCCAGGCGCGGCAGCGCGCCCAGGCCGCGGACCTGGTGGTGGTCAACCACCACCTGCTGCTGGCCGACCTGGCGCTCAAGCAGGAGGGGTTCGGCGAGATCCTGCCCGGCGCCCAGGCCTTCGTGATCGACGAGGCGCACCAGCTGCCGGAGCTGGCCGCCAGCTTCTTCGGCGAAGGCTTCGGCATGCGCCAGATCCAGGAGCTGGGCCGCGACTGCCTGGCCGAGTGCAAGCAGACCACCGGCGCCACCGCGGTGGTGCAGGGGCCGGTGCGCGCGCTGGAGCAGGCCCTGCGCGAGCTGCGCGCGGCGATGGAGGCGCTGCCGCCGCGCGGCACGCGCTACCGCGCCCTGGCCCTGCCTGCGGTGGCCGATGGCTTCGACGTGCTGGCCGACGCCCTGGCCGGGCTGGAACAGGCGATGGAGCCGCTGGCCGGGACCTCGCCCGGCTTCGAGGCCTGCGTCGCCCGCGCCCGCGACCTGGGCGAACGGCTGCAGCGCTGGCGCGATGGCGACGCCGTTTCCGATGCCTTTGCCGAACCGGCCGACGAGCAGGCCATGGTCGAGGCGGTGGCCGGCGAGGAGGGGGCCGATGCCGAGGCCCTGGCCGCCGCGGCCGCGCGCGGCGGCGAGGTCTACTGGTACGAGCTGAGCGCGCGCGGCTTCCGCTGCCAGCGCACGCCGCTGGACGTGTCCGCGCCGCTGCGCCAGCACCGCGAGCGCTCGCACGCGGCCTGGATCTTCACCTCGGCCACCCTGGCGGTGGGCGGGGGCTTCACCCACATCGGCCGCAAGCTGGGCCTGTTCGATCCGCAGACCCTGCTGGAGCCAAGCCCGTTCGACTGGCAGCGCCAGGCGCTGTGCTACCTGCCGCGCAACCTGCCCGAGCCCAGCAGCCGCGAGTTCACCGCGGCCATGCTCGCCGCGGTGCGTCCGGTGCTGGAGGCCTCCGGCGGCCGCGCGTTCCTGCTGTTCGCCTCGCACCGCGCCCTGCGCGAGGCCGCCGCCGCGCTGGAGGGCGGGCCGTGGCCGCTGTTCGTGCAGGGCAGTGCGCCCAAGGTGGAGCTGCTGCGCCGCTTCCGCGAATCCGGCAACGGCGTGCTGCTGGGCTCGGCCACCTTCCGCGAGGGCGTGGACGTGGCCGGCGACGCCCTGAGCGTGGTGGTGATCGACAAGCTGCCGTTCGCCGCCCCGGACGACCCGGTGTTCGAGGCGCGGCTGGAGGCGGTGCGCCGGCGCGGCGGCAATCCGTTCCGCGACGAGCAGCTGCCGCAGGCAGTGATCGCGCTCAAGCAGGGCGTGGGCCGGCTGATCCGCAGCGAGACCGACCGCGGCGTGCTGGTGCTGTGCGACCCGCGCATCACCGGCAAGCCCTATGGCCGGGTGTTCATGCAGTCGCTGCCGCGCTTCGCGGTGACCCGCCGGATCGAGGACGTGCAGGCGTTCTTCGCCACCGCCGCGCCGGACGCCCCGCTGGACTAACCTGCAACCCCCGTTTCCCCGTTCCGCTGCCGAAGACCGCCCCGATGAAACTGCTCGCTTTCGAAACCGCCACCGAGGCCTGCTCGGTCGCGCTGTACCTGGACGGGGAAGTCCGCGAGCGCTTCGGCGTGGTGCCGCGCCGGCACGCCGAGCTGGCCCTGCCGTGGGCACAGGAACTGCTGGCCGAGGCCGGCATTGCCCGCGCGCAGCTGGACGCGATCGCCGTGGGCCGCGGCCCCGGCGCGTTCACCGGGGTGCGCCTGGCCATCGCCCTGGCCCAGGGCATCGCCCTGGCGCTGGAGCGCCCGCTGGTGCCGGTCTCGACCCTGCAGGTGCTGGCCGCCGGCGCCGCGGCCGACGGCCCGGACCGGATCCTGGCCGCGATCGACGCGCGCATGGGCGAGGTCTACGTCGGCGCCTACGAACGCGAAGGCGGGCGCCTGCGGGCGCTGGACCGCGAGCAGGTGCTGGCGCCGGAAGCGGTGCGGCTGCCGGTCGCCTCCGGAGCCTGGCAGGGCGTGGGCACCGGCTTTGCCGCCGCCGACGGCCTGCTCGCGCAGCGCCTGGCGGGCGAAATGGTCGCGGTCGACCCGGCCGCGCTGCCGCGCGCCGCGGTGCTGGCGCGCCTGGCCGCGAGTGCCTGCGAGGCCGGCGAGGCGGTGCCGGCCGAGCGGGTCGAACCGGCCTACCTGCGCGACAACGTCGCCCTGACCCTGGCCGAACAGCAGGCGCTGCGCGCCTCCAGGTGACCCGGCCGAACGGCCGGAGTGGCGGCTGTCCGTGGCCGGCGCCGCGCGCCCGCGCGGCGTGCCGGGGAGGGGTGTGGCAAAATTGGCGCTCCGTTGGCCCGCCACCGCCTGATGCCGTCCCAGTTCCGGGCCCGGCCCTCCGGCCGGCTTCCATTGCCGCCGTACCCGCATCTCCCCGCAGGGCAAGCCCATGGCTGACGTGAGCGGCCACCTGCCCCGTGGCCCGCGCCGGATCCTGCAGGCCGCGCAATGGTCGCTGCAGGGACTGGCCGCGGCCTGGCGCCACGAGTCTTCGTTCCGCCTGGAGGTCTACCTGTTCGTGGTGCTGGCGCCGCTGGCGCTGTGGCTGGGCCGGGACGGGATCGAGCGCGCCCTGCTGCTCGGCTCGATGCTGCTGGTGCTGGCCGCCGAGCTGCTGAACTCCGCGATCGAGGCGGTGATCGAGCGCTACGGCCCGGAACACCACGAGCTGGCCGGCCGCGCCAAGGACATGGGCTCGGCCGCGGTGTTCGTGCTGATGCTCAACGTGCTGGCGTGCTGGGGCCTGGTCCTGGGCCCGCGCCTGCTGTGAACCCGCTTACCACTGGAAACATCCCCCATGAACCTTGAATTCCTGGCCGACCCGAACGTCTGGCTGACCCTGGTGACCCTCAGCGCGCTGGAGATCGTGCTGGGCATCGACAACCTGGTGTTCATCTCGATCGCGGTCGGCCGCCTGCCGCAGGAGAAGCGCGCCTTCGCCCGCAAGTTCGGCATCGCCGTGGCCTGCGTCACCCGCATCTGCCTGCTGGTCTCGCTGGCCTTCCTGGCGCGCATGCACACCGAGCTGTTCCACATCGGGCAGATGGGCATCTCGGTGCGCGACCTGATCCTGATCGTCGGCGGCGCGTTCCTGCTGGTGAAGGGCATCATGGAAATCCGCGAGCTGATCAGCGGCGGCCACGACGACGACCCGCGCACCACCAAGGCCTCGCAGGTGTTCTGGGTGGTGATCGCCCAGATCGCGGTGATCGACATCGTGTTCTCGCTGGACTCGGTGATCACCGCGGTCGGCATCGCCGACCACATCCCGGTGATGGTGGTGGCGGTGCTGGTGGCGGTGGCGATCATGCTGCTGGCGGCCAACCCGCTGGGCAACTTCATCGACGCCAACCCGACCATCAAGATGCTGGCCCTGGCCTTCATCCTGCTGATCGGCGTGGTCCTGGTGCTGGACGGCTTCGACGTGCACGTGCCCAAGCCGTACATCTACTTCGCCATGGCGTTCTCGGTGATGGTGGAGATCCTGAACCTGATGATGCGCCGGGTGGCGCGCGCCAAGCAGGTCCCGGGCGCGGGCGAGTTCTGAGCCGCGGTGCCCGGCGGCGGCGCCGGGCGGACCCGCCCTGTAATACAGTCCGACTCCGAACCCAGCGTGTGGCCCCATGATCGTCCTGCACCAGATCGACCCCATCGCCCTGAGCCTCGGCCCGTTCAAGGTGCACTGGTACGGGGTGATGTACCTGCTGGCCTTCGCCGCCGCGTGGTGGCTGGGCCAGCGCCGGATCGCCGCCGGGCGCCTGCCCGGAACCGACGCCAACGCCTACTCGGACCTGCTCTTCTACGGGATGCTCGGGGTGGTGCTCGGCGGCCGCCTCGGCTACGTGCTGTTCTATGCCCTGGGCGACGCCCTGCGCGATCCGCTGATGGTGGTGCGGGTGTGGGACGGCGGCATGAGCTTCCACGGCGGCCTGATCGGCGTGCTGGTTGCCTGCTGGCTGTGGTCGCGCCGGCAGGGCCTGCACTTCTTCGACACCATGGATTTCGTCGCGCCGCTGGTGCCGCCGGGGCTGGGCTTCGGCCGGATCGGCAACTACGTCGGCGGCGAGTTGTGGGGCAAGTACACCGGCGGCGACTGGGGCGTGGTGTTCCCGTCCGGCCTGCCTGCCGAATACCAGGGGCTGGGCCCGGCCGCGCTCAAGGCCCGCTTCGACGCCGGCGCGCTGGACGCGTTCGCGCGCCATCCCTCGCAGCTGTACCAGGCCTTCCTCGAGGGCCTGGTGATGTTCTGCGTGCTGTGGTGGTTCTCGCGCCGGCCGCGCCCGCGCTACGCGGTGGCCGGCATGTTCGCCCTGCTGTACGGCTGCTTCCGCTTCCTGGTCGAATTCGTGCGCGTGCCCGACGCCCAGATCGGCTACCTGGCCTTCGGCTGGCTGACCATGGGCCAGCTGCTGAGCCTGCCGCTGGTGCTGCTGGGCCTGTTCCTGCTGTGGCGCTCGCGCGGCGCGCCGGTGCTGCGGCCGGCACCTACCGCTGACGGAGGCAAGGCGTGAAGCAATACCTGGAGCTGCTGTCGCACGTGCTGGAGCACGGCACCGACAAGTCCGACCGTACCGGCACCGGTACCCGCAGCGTATTCGGCTGGCAGATGCGCTTCGACCTGCGCCAGGGCTTTCCGCTGGTCACCACCAAGAAGCTGCACCTGCGCTCGATCATCCACGAGCTGCTGTGGTTCCTGAAGGGCGAGACCAACATCGCCTACCTGAAGGACAACAAGGTCAGCATCTGGGACGAGTGGGCCGACGAACAGGGCGAGCTCGGCCCGGTGTACGGCAAGCAGTGGCGGCGCTGGACCGGCAGCGACGGCAGCGAGATCGACCAGGTCCGCTGGGTGGTCGAGGAGATCAAGCGCAACCCGGATTCGCGCCGGCTGGTGGTCAGCGCCTGGAACGTGGCCGACCTGCCGAAGATGGCGCTGATGCCCTGCCACACCCTGTTCCAGTTCTACGTGGCCGATGGCCGCCTGAGCTGCCAGCTGTACCAGCGCAGCGGCGACATCTTCCTCGGCGTGCCGTTCAACATCGCCAGCTACGCCCTGCTGACCCACATGGTGGCCCAGGCCACCGGGCTGGAAGTCGGCGACTTCGTCCACACCCTGGGCGACGCCCACCTGTACTCCAACCATTTCGAGCAGGCGCGCGAGCAGCTGGCGCGCGCGCCACGGCCGCTGCCCAAGCTCCGGCTCAATCCCGAAGTGCGCGACCTGTTCGCCTTCCGCTACGAGGACGTCGCCATCGAGGGCTACGACCCGCATCCGGCGATCAAGGCCCCGGTGGCGGTGTGAGCATGCGCGTCGCCCTGGTGGTGGCGATGGACCGCAACCGCGCCATCGGGCGCGGCAACGACCTGCCGTGGCGGCTGCCGGACGACCTCAGGCGCTTCAAGGCCCTGACCCTGGGCACGCCGGTGCTGATGGGCCGGCGTACCGCCGAATCGCTGGGCCGCGCGCTGCCGGGCCGGACCAACCTGGTGCTGACCCGCAGCGGCGCGGTGCCGTTCGAGGGCATGCAGCCGGTGGCTTCGCTGGAGCAGGCGCTTGGGCTGGCGCGCGTGCAGGGCGCTGGAACCCTCAGCGTGATCGGCGGTGGCGAGGTCTATGCGCTGGCCCTGCCGCTGGCCACCGACCTGCACCTGACCCTGGTCGACACCGTGGTCGAGGACGCGGACACCTTCTTCCCGGAATGGGACCAGGCGCAGTGGCGGGAAGTCGCGCGCCAGGCGCATGCGGCCGACGCGCGCCACGCCCACGCCTTCCAGTTCGTCGACTACCGCCGCCGCTGAGCGGGCCGGCTCATTCCTTGCGCAGGTGCGGCGGGATCGCCGACACGTCGCGGCCGGGAACCTGCTTGACGCACAGTTCGTCGCCGTCCAGGCGCAGCGCGGTGAGCTTGCCGCCCCAGACCGCGCCGGTGTCGATCGCGTGCACGTTGCGGGCGATGGTCAGGCCCAGGGTGGACCAGTGGCCGCAGACGATCTTCAGGTCGCGCGGGGCATGGCCCGGGGCCTCGTACCACGGGTACAGGCCGGGGGCCTGGCTGCCCGGCGGGCCCTTCTCGTCGATCGCGATGCGCCCGCGCGGGGTGCAGTAGCGGGCGCGGGTGAACCAGTTGATGATCGCGCGCCAGCGGTCCTGGCCGCGCAGGCCCGGCGACCAGTGCGGCTTGTCGCCGTACATGTTGCGCAGCAGGCCGCGGTAGCCGTCGCCGCGCAGCTGGCGTTGCACCTCGTTGGCCAGCTGCTCGGCCATCTGCGTGGTCCACTGCGGCGCCAGCCCGGCGTGCACCATCAGCCAGCCCAGTTCGCGGTCCACGTGCACCAGCTTCTGCCGGCGCAGCCAGCCCAGCAGTTCGCCGGCGTCGTCGGCCAGCACCACCCGCTGCAGGTCCGGGTTGACCTTGCGCTTCTCCGCCAGCGGGCGTTCGCCGATGGCCAGCAGCGAAAGGTCGTGGTTGCCCAGCACCACCACGCTGTGCTCGCGCAGCGAATGCACCAGCCGCAAGGTCTCCAGCGACTGCCCGCCGCGGTTGACCAGGTCGCCGCAGAACCACAGGGTGTCCGCGGCCGGGTCGAAGTTGATCTTCTCCAGCAGGCGCTGGGTGGCGTCGTAGCAACCCTGCAGGTCGCCGATGGCCCAAGTGGTCATCCGGCGGCCTCAGTGCAGCGTCCGTGGGACGGTCAGCAGGAACGGGGCGATCGGCGCGTCGAAGCGCGTGCCGTCGGCGGCCAGCATGTCGTAGCTTCCCTGCATCGACCCGTCCCCGGTCTCCAGCACCACGCCGGAGGTGTACTCGAAGTCCTCGCCCGGTTCCAGCCACGGCTGCTCGCCGACCACGCCCTCGCCGTGCACTTCCTCGGTGCGGCCGTGGCCGTCGGTGATGGTCCAGTGCCGCGCCAGCAGCCGCGCGGCCACGCTGCCGCGGTTGCGGATGCGGATGGTGTAGGCGAACACGTAGCGGTCGGCGTCGGGTTCGGACTGGTCTTCCAGGAACCGCGGGGCGACTTCGACCTCGATCGCGTAGGGCGTATCGGAGCGGGACATGGCGACAGTGTAAGCGAACGCCGCGTGATGCCGGGGGCACAAGATCGCGCGTGCCGGCGTCCGCCGCAAGCGCGGCGGACGCGCACGCCTCAGGCGTTGGCCAGGCGCACGAAGCCGGCGACGTCGACCTGCTCGGCGCGGTCGTCGGCGCTGACCCCCGCGGCCTCGAACTGTTCCGGCGTGCACACGTCGCGCAGGGCGTTGCGCAGGGTCTTGCGGCGCTGGCCGAAGGCCGCGCGCACCACGTGGGCGAAGCGGTCGCGGTCGGCGATGCCGATCGTGGCCGGGTCGCGCGGCACCAGCCGCACCACCGCCGAGTCGACCTTGGGCGCGGGGCGGAACGCGCCCGGCGGCACCACGAACAGCGGCTGCACCTGGCAGTACGCCTGCAGCATCACGCTCAGCCGGCCGTAGACCTTGCTGCCAGGCGCGGCACCCATGCGGTCGACCACTTCCTTCTGCAGCATGAACACCATGTCCCGGATCGCAGCGGCGTGGTCCAGGGCATGGAACAGGATCGGCGAGGAGATGTTGTAGGGCAGGTTGCCGGCCAGCTTGATCCGTCCGCCGCCGGCCAGGGCGGTCAGGTCCACCTGCAGCACGTCGCGGTGGATGATCTCCAGCTGGCCGACCGGGGCCGCCATGTCGGCCAGCGGGCCGACCAGGTCGCGGTCGAACTCGATCACGGTCAGCGCGCCGTGGCGGCGCAGCAGCGGCAGGGTCAGCGCGCCCTGGCCGGGACCGATCTCGACCACCCGGTCGCCGGGGCGCGGGTCGATGGCCTGGACGATGCGCTCGATGTAGCGGGCGTCGTGCAGGAAGTTCTGGCCCAGCGATTTCTTCGGCGTGTGGCTCGTGGTCATGCGCCATTATCGCCGCTGGCGCGGCGCGCGGGGGAGGCGGCGCGGCCGCCTCAGTCCATGCCCAGCTTCTTGAGCTTGTAGCGCAGGGCGCGGAAGGTGATGCCCAGCTGCGCCGCGGCGCGGGTCTTGTTCCAGCGGTTGTCCTCCAGCGCCTTCTGGATCGCGGCCCGCTCCAGCTGCTCGATGTAGGAGGGCAGGGCGCCGCCGGCCGGCTCCAGCGCCGGTTCCGGGGCGGCCGCGGCCGGCGCCGTGGCGGTGCGCATCGGCGCCTGCGGCAGGTGCAGGTCGGCGACCTCGATGCGGTCGCCCTCGGCCAGGGCCAGGGCGCGCTCGAGCACGTTCTCCAGTTCGCGCACGTTGCCCGGGAAGGGGTAGCGCGCCAGCGCCGCCAGCGCGGCCTCGGCCAGCTCCGGCGCCTCCCGGCCCTGGCCCGCGGACAGCCGCGCCAGGATCGCGTTGGCCAGCTGCGGCAGGTCGGCGGTGCGCTCGCGCAGCGGCGGCACCCGCAGCTCGATCACGTTGATGCGGTAGTACAGGTCGTGGCGGAAGCGGCCCTCGGCCACCAGCCCGGCCAGGTCCTTGTGGGTGGCCGAGAGGATGCGCACGTCCACCGGCACCTCGCTGGCCGCGCCCACCGGGCGCACCGACTTCTCCTGGATCGCGCGCAGCAGCTTGACCTGCATCGCCAGCGGCAGCTCGGCCACCTCGTCCAGGAACAGGGTGCCGCCGCTGGCGGCCTGGAACAGGCCGGGCTTGTCGGCGTGGGCGCCGGTGAAGCTGCCCTTCTTGTGGCCGAAGAACTCGCTTTCCATCAGCTCGGCCGGGATCGCGCCGCAGTTGACCGGCACGAACGGCCCGGCCGCGCGCGCGCCCTGCTCGTGGATCGTGCGCGCCACCAGCTCCTTGCCCACGCCGGATTCGCCGAGGATGTACACCGGCGCCTGGCTGCGGGCGACCTTGGCGATGGTCGCCCGCAGGGCCTGCATCGCCGGGGAATCGCCCAGCAGGCGGCTGGCCTGCTCGGCCGGCGGCGGGGGCGGGGCCGGGCGCTCGGCGTTGTTGAGCTCCAGCGCGTGCCGCACCAGGCCGCGCAGCACGTTGATGTCCACCGGCTTGCTGACGAAGTCGAAGGCGCCGGCCTTCAGCGCCTCCACCGCCAGGTCCATGTTGCCGAAGGCGGTGATCATGGCCACCGGCGTCTGCGGGTACTTGCGCGCGATCTCGCCGACCAGCTCGATGCCGCTGCCGTCGGGCAGGCGCATGTCGGTGAAGCACAGGTCGTAGCGCCGGGACGCCAGCAGCTCGCGCGCCTCGGCCAGGTTGGCCGCCGTATCCACGCGTAGTCCCATCCGCCCGAGGGTCAGGACCAGCAGCTCGCGGATATCGCGTTCGTCGTCGACGATCAGGGCGCTGCGGGTTTGGGTCATGGCGGGGAACGATAGCCGACTCTTTCGCGCGTGACCAAGTAGGTGATGCCGGTCACACGGCGAGCATGCCCATCGGGCCGGGCAGGGTGATCCGGAAACAGGCGCCGCCGCCCGGCGGGGGAACGTGGTGCAGCGTGGCCTGGTTGGCGCGCGCCAGCTCGCCGGCGATGTACAGGCCCAGGCCGGTGCCGTGCTCGGAGGTGGTGAAGAACGGGCGGAACAGCTGCGCCGCCGCGGCCTCGGGGATGCCGGGACCGTGGTCGAGCACCTCGACCACGGCGTTGCGGCCCTCGCTGGCGACCTGCACCCGCACCCGTGCCGGCTCGTCCGGCAGGCGCCCGTAGCGCAGCGCGTTCTGCACCAGCGCGGTGAGGATCTGCTGCAGGTGCGCCGGGTCGACCAGGGCCGGCACCGGGGTGTCCGGCAGCGCCGCCTCCACGGTGTCCGTCTCCAGCGGCAGGGTGCCGCGGTAATCGTCGACGAAACGCCGGACGAAGGCGCGCAGGTCCACGTGCTCGGGCTTGGCGCGCTCGCGCCGGGCCAGGCCCAGCACGTTCTCGACGATGCCGTTGGTGCGCAGGCATTGCTGGTGGATGATCTGCAGCAGGCGGCGGTCGCCCTCGTCCATGCCGCGCGATTCCTGCAGCAGCTGCACCGCGTAGCTGATCGCCGCCAGCGGGTTGCGGATCTCGTGGGCCAGGCTGGCGGAGAAGCGGCCCATCGCCGCCAGGGTCAGGGATTCGGCGCGGCGCGAGACCACGGTGGCGTCGTCCAGGAACACCAGTGCCAGGTCGCTGTCGGCCAGCAGGCGGGCGAAGCGCGGCTGGATCTCCGGCTGGTCCGGGCGCAGCTGCAGCGGGCCGGCGTCGGCCTCGCCGCCCTCGCGCCAGCGCTGCAGCCGGCGCGCCAGTTCCGGCGCGGCGCTGGCCAGGCGGCCGCCGTCGGGGTCCGGGGCGGCGTCGCCCAGCAGCATCAGCGCCGCTTCGTTGGCCAGGGTGATGCGGTTGTCACCGTCGACCACCAGTACCCCCGTGCGCATGCGCCGGATGATCAGCTCGTTGATCTCCACCAGGTTGGCGACCTGGGCGCTGCGGGTGGCGGCCAGCTGCAGGCTGGCACGGGCGCGCTGGCCGATCTGGTGGCCCAGCCAGCCCAGTGCCAGGTAGCTGGTGACGAACATGGTCAGTTCCGCCAGCGGGCGTGGGGGCGGGCCGTCGCTGCCCAGGACCGACCAGGCGTATTCGCCGACCAGCGCCAGCGAGGCCAGCACCGCCACCGCCAGGCCCTGGCGCAGGCGCAGCAGCATGGCCGCGGCGGCCACGTTGAACAGCAGCATCATGGCGATGCCGGCGCCGACCCCGGGCAGGGCATGGGTGGCCAGCGCCGCGGCCAGGATGTCGATGCAGCTGCCGGTGAGCACCAGCGGCGCCAGCCAGCGCTCGTCGCGGCCCAGCACCAGCAGCACCCCCGCGGCGACGATGTAGCCGGCGGCCACCGCGTAGGCCAGGGGCGCGTCCACCGGCCCGGCCAGGTCGCGCAGCGGGCTGAAGGCCAGGGCGGCGATCAGTCCGGCCTCCAGTACCCGGTACAGGCCGAAGGCGTGCAGTTCGCGCCGCGGGATGGATTCGATCCGGTCGATCAGCGAAGGGTGCGGCAAGCGGGACTCCCCGGTCGGGCTCGGCGTCAGTATAGGAACGGTGCGTTGGCGGGGCGGTTTTGCACGCCCGCCCCGCCATCGGCGACAATATCGCCCCCGCCCGGCACGTCCCGGGGCCGTTTCCGGCCCTTTCCCGCCTGCCACCGGCGGCCGTTCCCCACCCATTGGTGAAGCATGAATTTCCACGAGTACCAGGCGAAACAGCTTTTTGCCGACTATGGCATCCCGGTTCCGGCCGGACGCGTCGCGTCCACGGCCGATGAAGCGGTCGAGGCCGCCAAGTCCCTGGGCGACGGCCCCTGGATGGTGAAGGCGCAGATCCACGCGGGCGGTCGCGGCAAGGCCGGCGGCGTGAAGTTCTGCAAGACCCTCGACGACGTGAAGGCCGCCGCCGGCAAGATGCTCGGCACGAAGATGGCGACCTACCAGTCGGCGGGCGTGGCCCTGCCGGTGAACCTGGTGCTGGTGACCACCGCCGGCGAGATCGTCAAGGAGCTGTACCTGTCGGTGCTGGTCGACCGCGGCACCAAGTCGATCACCTTCATCGCCTCGTCCGAGGGCGGCATGGACATCGAGCAGGTGGCCGCCGAGACCCCGGACAAGATCCACACCCTCAACGTCGATTTCGTCGAGGGCGTGCAGCCGTACCAGGGCCGCGAGATCGGCTTCAAGATGGGCCTGAACGCCAAGCAGGCCAACCAGCTGGCCCACATCATGGGCGCCCTGTACAAGCTGTTCAACGACAAGGACCTGTCCCTGGTCGAGCTGAACCCGCTGGCGATCCTGGACGACGGCAACCTGTACGCCCTGGACGGCAAGGTCAACTCCGACGACAACGCGACCTTCCGCCACAAGGACCTGGCCGCGATGCGCGACGTCAGCCAGGAGGACGAGACCGAGGTCCTGGCCAGCAAGTACGACCTGAACTACGTGACCATGGACGGCAACATCGGCTGCATGGTCAACGGCGCCGGCCTGGCGATGGCCACCATGGACGTGATCGCGCTCAACGGCGGTTCGCCGGCCAACTTCCTCGACGTCGGCGGCGGCGCGACCAAGGAGCGCGTCACCGAGGCCTTCAAGCTGATCCTGTCCTCGGACAAGGTCAAGGCGATCTTCGTCAACATCTTCGGCGGCATCGTCCGCTGCGACATGATCGCCGAGGGCATCATCGCCGCGGTCAAGGAAGTCGACGTCAAGGTCCCGGTCGTGGTCCGGCTGGAAGGCACCAACGTCGAGGCGGGCAAGAAGCTGCTGGCCGAGTCCGGCCTGGCCATCACCCCGGCCGACGACATCAACGACGGCGCCAAGAAGGCCGTCGCCGCCGCTGCCGCCGCCTGATCCGCCCTGGCGGTTCGCGGAACCGGCGTGAATCCCGGCCGGCCCCCTGAGCCAGGGGGCGGCCCGCCGCGAAGCGGCGCGGCGCAGGCCGGGGAGGCGCGCCCCGGGAGCCGGCAACCAACAAGAATTTCGAGGACTTCAAGACAATGTCCGTTCTGATCAACAAGAACACGAAGGTGATCGTGCAGGGCTTCACCGGCCAGCAGGGCACCTTCCATGCCACCCAGATGGTGGAGTACGGCACCCAGGTCGTCGGCGGCGTGACCCCCGGCAAGGGCGGCACCACCCACATCGAGCTGCCGGTGTTCAACACCGTGCGCGAGGCGGTCGACGCCACCGGCGCCGATGCTTCGGTCATCTCCGTCCCGCCGCCGTTCGCGGCCGACGCGATCCTCGAGGCGGCCGCGGCCGGCATCAAGGTCATCGTCGCCATCACCGAGGGCATCCCGGTGCTGGACATGCTGCGCGTGAAGAACGTGCTCAAGCAGCACCCCGACGTGGTCCTGGTCGGCCCGAACTGCCCGGGCATCATCACCCCGGGCGAGTGCAAGATCGGCATCATGCCGGGCCACATCCACATGCCGGGCAAGATCGGCATCGTCTCGCGCTCGGGCACCCTGACCTACGAGGCGGTCAAGCAGACCACCGCCGCGGGCCTGGGCCAGTCCACCGTCATCGGCATCGGCGGCGACCCGATCAACGGCCTGAACTTCGTCGACTGCCTCAAGCTGTTCAACGAGGACCCGCAGACCGAGGGCATCATCATGGTCGGCGAGATCGGTGGCGACGCCGAGGAAGCCGGTGCGGCCTACATCAAGGAGCACGTGAAGAAGCCGGTCGTCGGCTTCATCGCCGGCGCCTCGGCCCCTCCGGGCAAGCGCATGGGCCATGCCGGCGCGATCGCGTCGGGCGGCTCGGGCACCGCCGAGGGCAAGTTCAAGGCCATGGAGGCCGCCGGCGTGAAGACCGTCCGCTCGCCGGGCGACCTGGGCGCCGCGATCGCCTCGCTGCTCAAGTAATACCCCCACCGTTTCCGACGGTGGAGCGAAGGCCGCCTCCGGGCGGCCTTCGCGCGTCCGGGCCCCGGGTTTCCCGCGCACCGGGCCCGGCCGATGCAGGATGCCCACGCCGCGCCGGTATCATGGGCCATCCCCAACACGGCCCCCCGTCCATGAAGGATTCGCTGCGCATCGCGCTGGCCCAGTTCGACTTCCCGGTCGGCGCCGTCGCCGCCAACGCCGAACGGATCGCGGCGATGATCGCCGAGGCCCGCGACGAATACGGCGCGGACATCGTGCTGTTCCCCGAACTGGCGATCAGCGGTTACCCGCCGGAGGACCTGCTGCTGCGGCCCTCGTTCCTGGCCCAGTGCCACCGCGAGCTGGAACGGATCGCCGCCGGCGTGCACGGCATCACCGCGGTGGTGGGCTGGCCGGAGTCTGCCGGCAGCGTGCTGTACAACGCCGCCAGCGTGCTGCGCGACGGCCGCATCGAGGCCACCTACCGCAAGCGCGAGCTGCCCAACTACGCGGTGTTCGACGAGCGCCGCTACTTCGAGGTCGACCCCGACGGCGGCCCCTGCGTGTTCGAGGTCGGCGGCGTGCCGGTGGGCGTGGTGGTGTGCGAGGACCTGTGGTTCCCCGAGCCGATGGCGGCCACGGTCGAGGCCGGCGCACAGCTGGTGCTGGTGCCCAACGCCTCGCCGTTCGAGCGCGGCAAGCACGCCCAGCGCGACGCCCTGCTGGCCGAGCGCACCCGCGACACTGGCGCGGCGGTGGCCTACCTCAACCTGGTCGGCGGCCAGGACTCGCTGGTGTTCGACGGGGCCTCGGTGGTGGCCGACGGCGACGGCACCGTGCACCCGGCCGCGGCCGCGTTCACCGACCAGTGGCTGGTGGTGGACTACGACACCGCCGGCCGCCGCTTCACCCCGGTGCAGTGGATGGACGACGGCGACGAGAGCATGGACGCGCTGGCCTGGCGCGCGATCGTGCGCGGGATCCGCGACTACTGCGGCAAGAACGGCTTCCGGCGCGCCTGGCTGGGGCTGTCCGGCGGCATCGACTCGGCCCTGGTGCTGGCCCTGGCGGCCGAGGCCCTGGGCCCGGACAACGTCACCGCGGTGCGCCTGCCCTCGCGCTACACCGCCGGCCTGTCCAACGACCTGGCCGCCGAGCAGTGCGCGGCACTGGGCGTGCGCCTGGAGACGATCCCGATCGAGCCGGCCTTCACCGGCTTCCTGCAGTCGCTGGAGCAGGTGTTCGCCGGGCAGGAGAGCGACACCACCGAGGAGAACCTGCAGTCGCGCAGCCGCGGCGCGATCCTGATGGCCCTGTCCAACAAGTTCGGCGGGCTGTTGCTGACCACCGGCAACAAGAGCGAGTACGCGGTCGGCTACGCCACCATCTACGGCGACATGTGCGGCGGCTACGCGCCGCTGAAGGACCTGTACAAGACCGAGGTGTTCGGCCTGGCCAAGTGGCGCAACACCGTCGGCGGCGCGCCGGTGATCCCGCCGGCGGTGATCAGCCGCCCGCCCTCGGCCGAGCTGCGCGCCAACCAGCTGGACCAGGACTCGCTGCCGCCCTACGACGTGCTCGACGGCATCCTCTACCGCTACGTCGACCAGGAGCAGTCGCGCGAGGAGATCGTTGCCGCCGGCTATGCCGCCGAGGTGGTGGACCGGGTCCTGCGCCTGGTGCGGACCAGCGAATGGAAGCGGCAGCAGGCCGCGCCGGGACCGAAGGTCTCGCGGCGCGCGTTCGGGCGCGAGCGCCGCTACCCGATCAGCAACGGCTTCACCGGCTGAGGCCCCACCGGCACACGCAAAAAAAGAAGGGCGCATCCGCGGATGCGCCCTTCCTCGTCGCGGGACCCCGTTGTTCAGCGGCGCGAGGCGTCGCGCTGGCCGGTGGTCGGCGAGCG
Source organism: Pseudoxanthomonas sp. GW2 (assembly GCF_000283075.1). Taxonomy (NCBI): domain Bacteria; kingdom Pseudomonadati; phylum Pseudomonadota; class Gammaproteobacteria; order Lysobacterales; family Lysobacteraceae; genus Pseudoxanthomonas; species Pseudoxanthomonas sp. GW2. The sequence continues at coordinate 19,359 of NZ_ALIP01000098.1, read as the reverse complement.
CTCGCCGGCGAACGGATTGAGCTTGCGGATGGCCCACGGGTACTTCGGCCAGTCGCCGCTCAGGTAGGGGTGCGAGGGCTGGTTCAGGCGCAGCACGCGCGCGGCGTCCTCGGCCAGTTCCGGTTGCCCCAGGTTGCGGTAGGACTCGGCCAGGGCGGCGACGGCGTCGTACTGGTAGTCGCTCTGCGGATAGGTCTCGAGGATGTACTTGGCGCGGCCGATCGCCGACAGCCAGGCGCCGCGGCGCATGTAGTACAGCGCGATGTCCATCTCGTGGCGCGCGAACACGTTGCGCAGGACCACCATGCGCTGGCGCGCGTCGGCGGCGTAGCGGCTGTTCGGGTAGCGCTGGGCGACGGTGTTGAAGTCCTCGTAGGCCTGCTGCGGCGAGGACAGGTCGCGGCGGCTGGGGTCCAGCGACCACACCCGCTGCATGAACACCGCGTCGCGGTTGGAGTTGGACAGGCCGCGCAGGTAGTAGAAGTAGGCGATGTTGCGGTGGGTCGGGTAGGTGCGGATGAAGCGGTCGATGGTGGAGACCGCGTCGTCGTGCTTGCCGGCCTTGTACTGGGCGTAGGCGGTTTCCATCAGCGCCTGCTCGGTGTACGGGCCGTAGGGGTACTGCGCGACCAGGCGCCTGAACACCAGCTCGGCGCTGGCCCAGTTGCCGCGCTCCATGTGGTGGTGGCCCTTCTCGTACAGTTCGGCGACCGGCCTGCCTTCGTCGGCATCCTTCTTGGTCTTGTTGCGCCCGCAGCCGGTGGCCAGCAGGGCCACGAGCACGAGCAGGGCCACCAGGCGGAGGACGGAGAGGCTGGAACGGGGGCTTAGGGCCATCGGGGAGGGCATGCCGGGGAAATCGGAAGGGCCGATGATAGCCTAGTGGCCTGTCCGGCGACTGACTTCGCCTGCCCGGACCCCGAACCGAAGCCCCCGATGTCCCACACTTCCGACGCCCCCCGCCAGGCCATCGTCCCCGACGAGGCCGCCGGCCGCCGTTTCGACGCCGTGCTGGCCGAACTGTTCCCCGAATACTCCCGCTCCCGCCTGGCCGCCTGGATCAAGTCCGGCGATGCCCTGCTGGACGGCCAGGCCGCGCGCCCGCGCGACCCGGTCAAGGGCGGCGAGACCGTGACCCTGGCCGCGGTGGCCGAGGTCCAGACCGAGGCGGTGGCCGAGGACATCCCGCTGGACATCCTGTACGAGGACGAGCACCTGTTCGTGCTCGACAAGCCCGCCGGACGGGTGGTCCATCCCGGCGCCGGCAACCCGGCCGGCACCCTGGTCAACGCCCTGCTGCACCGCGATCCGGGCCTGGCCGCGCTGCCGCGGGCCGGCATCGTCCACCGCCTGGACAAGGACACCAGCGGGGTGATGGTGGTGGCCCGCACCCTGCCGGCGCACACCGGACTGGTGGCGAAGCTGGCCGCGCGCGAGGTGCACCGGCAGTACCTGGCGGTGGTGGTCGGCGCCCTGGTGTCGGGCGGCACCGCCGACGCGCCGATCGACCGCCATCCGCGCGACCGCCTGCGCATGGCCGTGCGCGAGGACGGACGCGAGGCGGTCACCCACTACCGGCTGCGCGAGCGCTTCCGCGCCCATACCGCGCTGGAATGCCGCCTGGAAACCGGCCGCACCCACCAGATCCGCGTGCACATGCAGCACCTGCGCCACCCGATCGTCGGCGATCCGCTGTACGGCGGCCCGCTGAAGCTGCCGCGCGGCGCCAGCGACGAACTGGTCGGGCGCCTGCGCGGGTTCGGCCGCCAGGCCCTGCATGCCGAGGTGCTGGAGTTCGAACACCCGGTCAGCGGCGAACCGGTGCGGGTGGCGGCGCCGCTGCCGGCGGACATGCTCGACCTGCTGCGGGTGCTGCGCGAGGACCCCCGCCGCTGGGAGGAGAACCAGCGGCGATGACGGCGGGCGGCGGCGGCCACGGCGGCGCGCGCGATCCGGCCATCCTGGAAGCGGACTGGCCGGCGCCGCCGGGCGTGCATGCCTTCACCACCCTGCGCCATGGCGCGGGCGGCTCGGCCGCGCCGTTCGCCAGCTTCGACCTGGGCGCGCGCAACGGCGACGACCCGGCCGTGGTCGCGGCCAACCGCGCCGAACTGCGCCGCCGCCGTGGCCTGCCCTCGGCGCCGCACTGGCTGCGCCAGGTGCACGGCACCGCCGTGCTGCGCTTCGACCGGCCGCTGCAGGCGCCGCTTCCCACCGAGGCCGAGCCGGAGGCCGACGCGGCCACCACGGCGGTCCCCGGCGTGGTGCTGGCGGTGCTGACCGCCGACTGCCTGCCGGTGGTGCTGGCCGCCGCCGACGGCAGCGAGGTCGCGGTGGCCCATGCCGGCTGGCGCGGGCTGGCCGCCGGGGTGCTGGAGGTGACCGTCGCCGCCATGCATGCCGCCCCGGGACGGCTGCTGGCCTGGCTCGGCCCGGCGGCCGGGCCGCAGGCCTACGAGATCGGGGCCGAGGTGTTCGACGCCTTCGTCGGCGCCGATCCGCAGGCCGCGGAGGCGTTCGTCCCCACCCGGCCCGGCCACTGGAAGGTCGACCTCTACGCCCTGGCCCGGCGCCGCCTGGGCGCCGCCGGGCTGGCACCGGGCGCGATCCACGGCGGCGGGCTGTGTACGATCAGCGACCCGGAACGGTTCTATTCGCACCGGCGCGAGCAGCGCACCGGGCGCATGGCCACGCTCGCCTACATCGCCCCGCGCTGAGTCGCGGCCGGGCGCCTCCGCAACCACCTGCGCTTCCTCGCGGCCCGCGTCCGCGCCGCCGCCCCGCGCGCCGGCCGGGGCGGCAGTGCGGGCCAGCTCAGCGGAAGTTGTAGACCAGGTTGACCGTGGTCAGGGTGTCGGTGCGGCGGGTGGCCGGGTCCTCGACCTCGGTGTTGTGCCGCGCCTGCAAGCCGGCCTTGAGCGCGAAGCGCTCGTTCATCGCCACCGACACGCCGAAGTCGTTCTGGGCGAAGGTGTTGTCCTTGCCGGACTCGACCAGCAGGGTGTTGAACAGTTCGGTGTTGGCGGTGAGCTGGTGGCGCAGGTCGAGCAGGCCGCGGCCGATCAGGCTGCTTTGCACCTCGCCGTCCAGCGCGGTGCGGGCGCGGCGGTAGCCGGGGCCGATTTCGCCGGTGAGTTTGGTGCGCTCGCTGTCGATGAAGCGGCTGCCGAAGCCGATGGCCAGGGTGCCCTGGTAGTCGTAGGAGGAGAAGTCGTCGCGCTCGTAGCGGCCGTTGGCCGAGACATGGTGGCGCGGGCTGAAGCGGTAGGCACTGGAGCCGGAGACGTCGTAGCGGTTGGCGCTGGTCTCGTAGTGGCGTTCCTCGACGCCGTCGCCGTCCACGTCGCTCTCGACCTCGGCGCGCGAGCGCAGCGCCGACAGGGCGAAGCCGTTCTTCCAGCGCTCCTCCTCGCGCGAGAAGCGCAGGCGCGTGTTGAGGCTCTCGGAGCGGGAATTGCCGCGGGCCATGGCCAGGCCGAGCTCGCCGGTGCCGGTCCAGCCTTCCGGTTGGGCCGGTTGCTGGGCGGAAGCCGCCAGCGGCAGCAGGGAAACGAACAGCAGGGCGGGGACGCGACGCATGGGGGAGGACCTCCTGGGGAGCGGAAAGACGCGCGCCGGCATGCCGGCGCGAAGGTCCAATGATGCCGATCGCGGCTGACGCCAGCCTGTCAGGTCGACTCCAGCACCGCCAGGTACTCCTTGCGCCAGGCGTGGATGTCGTGCTTGAGCAGGTGCTCCATCATCGCGTGCCAGCGTTCCTTGCGCCGCGCCAGCGGCATGGTCGCGGCGGTGGCGATGGCGTCGGCGACGCCGTCCAGGTCGTGCGGGTTGACCAGCAGCGCCTCCTTCAGCTCCTGCGCCGCGCCCGCCAGCAGCGACAGCACCAGCACGCCGGGGTTCTCCGGGTCCTGCGAGGCCACGTATTCCTTGGCCACCAGGTTCATGCCGTCGCGCAGCGGCGTCACCAGGCCGACCCGCGCGGTGCGGTAGAACCCGGTCAGGGTGGCGTGCGGGAAGTTGCGGTTGACGTAGCGCAGCGGGGTCCAGTTCGGCGCGGCGTGGGCGCCGTTGATGTGCCCGGCGATCTGCTCCAGCTGGCTGCGCAGGGTGCGGTACTCGCTGACGTCGGCGCGCGACAGCGGCGCGATCTGCAGGTAGGTCAGGGTGCCCTTCTGGTCCGGGTGCCGCTGCAGGTAGCGCTCGAAGCCGTGGAAGCGCTCGGGCAGGCCCTTGGAGTAGTCCAGCCGGTCCACGCCGATCGCCAGCAGGCGGTCCTCCAGGCTGGTGCGCAGGCTGCGTACCGCCGGCTTGGCCGACGCGGCCGCGGCCTGGCGCGCGATCTGCGGGGTGTCGATGCTGATCGGGAACGCCCCGGTGCGGAAGCGGCGCCCGCCGGGCGCCTCCAGCAGGCCGGGGCCGATGATCTTGCCGCCGCCGTACAGGCGCACGTAGGACTGGAAGCGGTCGTTGTCGCGCTGGGTCTGGAAGCCGAGCAGGTCGTAGGAATACAGCGGCGAGAACAGGCGCTGGTGGTCCGGCACCGCCATCAGCAGGTCGGCCGAGGGCACCGGCACGTGCAGGTAGAAGCCGATGCGCGCGCCCACCCCGCGCTCGCGCAGCAGCGCCGCCAGCGGGATCAGGTGGTAGTCGTGCACCCACACCGTGTCGTCGTCGCGCAGCAGCGGCGCCAGGCGGTCGGCGAACATGGCGTTGACCCGGCGGTAGCCCTCGCGGGTGGCGCGGTCGTAGTCCACCAGGTCCAGGCGGAAGTGCAGCAACGGCCACAGCGTGCGGTTGGCGAAGCCGTTGTAGTAGGCGTCCAGGTCGGGGCGGTTGAGGTCCATGGTCACGTAGCGGATGCCGTCGGCCTCCTGCTCGTGGACCTCGCCGCTGTTGCCGCGCACGGTCTTGCCGCTCCAGCCGAACCACACGCCGCCGCGCTCGGACAGCGCCGCCTGCAGGGCCACGGCCAGGCCGCCGGCGCGGTTCTCGCCGGGGACGGCGACGCGGTTGGAAACAACGACCAGACGGCTCATGAGGCCTCCTGCCAGGAACGCGAAAGCCGCATCGCGGCGATGATCAGGCCCACGTGCGAGTAGGTCTGCGGGAAGTTGCCCCAGCCCTCGCCGCTGTCGAAGGCCATGTCCTCCGAGAGCAGGCCCAGGTGGTTGCGGCGCGCCAGCACGCGCTCGAACAGCTCGCGCGCCTCGTCCATGCGCCCGGTCGCGGCCAGCGCGTCGATGTACCAGAAGGTGCAGATGGTGAAGCTGGTTTCCGGCGCGCCGAAGTCGTCCGGCGCCACGTAGCGGAACACGCCGTCGCCGTGGCGCAGCTCGCGGCCGATGGCCTCGACCGTGGCCACGTAGCGCGGGTCGTCGGCCTCGACGAAGCCGATGTCGGCCAGCAGCAGCAGCGAGGCGTCCAGGTAGTCGCTCTGGAACGAGGCGCTGAAGTGGTTGGCCTCCGCGCGCCAGGCGCGCTCCAGGGTGGTCTTGCGGATGGTGTTGGCGCGCAGCCGCCAGTAGTCCACCCGTTCCTGCAGGCCCAGCTGCGCCGCGATCTTGGCCAGGCGGTCGCAGGCGGCCCAGCACATGGCGGCGGTGTAGGTGTGCACCTCGGCGCGGCCGCGGAACTCCCACAGTCCGGCGTCGGGCACGTCGTACAGGGCGAACGCGCGCTCGCCCAGCGGCTCCAGGCGGGCGAAGGTGTGCGCGTCGCCGGGGTCGGCCAGGCGCTGGTCGAAGAACAGCTGGGTCGAGGCCAGGACCACGCTGCCGTACACGTCGTGCTGCTTCTGGATCCAGGCCAGGTTGCCGCGCCGCACCGGGCCCATGCCGCGGTAGCCGGCCAGCGAGGGCACCTCGACCTCGTCCAGGCGGTCCTCGAAGCCGATCCCGTACAGCGGCTGCAGGCTGCCGTCGTGGCTGGCGATGTTGAAGATGTAGCGCAGGAATTCCTCCATGCTGCGGGTCGCGCCCAGGCGGTTGAGCGCGCGCACGACGAAGGCCGCGTCGCGCAGCCAGCAGTAGCGGTAGTCCCAGTTGCGGGTGGTGCCGGGCGCCTCCGGGATGGAGGTGGTCATGGCCGCGATGATCGCGCCGCTGTCCTCGTACTGGCACAGCTTGAGGGTGATCGCGCGGCGGATCACCGCATCCTGCCACTCCAGCGGGATCGACAGGTAGCGCACCCACTCGCGCCAGTACTCGCGGGTGCGGGTGATCGCCTCCTCGACGTAGCCGGTGAGCGAGCGCCCCATCGGCTCGTCCGGGCCCAGCACCAGGTGCATGCGGTGGGTCAGCACGAACGGCAGCGAGTCGCGCACGAAGCGCACCGGCACGTCGGTGGTCAGGCGCAGGGTGAAGTGCGGCAGCAGCCAGCGGATGTGGTTGCTGCCCCAGGTCGACTCGGGCACGCGCGCGCCCCAGTCGGCCAGCGGCCGCACCCGCACCCGGATGCGCGGGTTGCCGGACAGCGGGGTGATCCGACGGATGATCGACACCGGCCGGTAGAAGCGCCCGTTCTGGCGCCAGCGCGGGGCGAAGTCGACGATCTCCAGCGAGCCGCCGTTGCGGTCGTGCAGCACGGTGCGCAGGATCGCGGTATTGGGCTCGTAGCGCTGCTCGGAGCGCTCGAAGTCCTCCAGCTCGATGGAGAAGTCGCCGCCTTCCTGCCCGCGTGGCGACAGCAGCGCGCAGAAGGCCGGGTCGCCGTCGAACGAGGGCAGGCAGCTCCACACCACCCGTCCGCGCTTGTCCACCAGCGCGCCGAAGCTGCTGTTGCCGATCACGCCAAGCTCGAGGTTGGCGTCGTGTACGTTGATGTCCATTACCTGTCCCGTGATTCGGCGGTACCGGGGCTACCGCGGGCCGACCTCCCCTTTTGCCGCATTGGCGATGAGCCAGGCGTGCACGTCGGCGGTGCGGGCCAGGGCGTGGGTCGCCGCGCTCGGTTCCCGCTGGCCGACCAGCACGCTCCAGCCGCCGGCGCGGTTGGCCGCGGCGAAGCCGTATTCGTCGGTGAGGTCGTCGCCGACGAACACCGGCACCCGCCCGCGGAACGCGGGCTGGGCCATCATCCGTTCCAGCGCCCGGCCCTTGTCGCTGCCGCAGGGCACGAACTCGACCACGTGGTCGCCCGGCTGCAGGCGGTAGCCGGGCAGGCGGGCGAGGTGCTCGCGCGCGAACGCGGCGACCTCCGGGCCGAAATGCGGCGCGGCGCGCCAGTGCAGGGCCAGGCTCACGCCCTTGTCCTCCACCAGCACGCCCGGGCGCGAGGCGGCCATCGCCAGCGCCTGGCGGTGCAGTTCGTGCAGCAGGGCGGAGGTGTCCTCGGGAATGTCCGGATCGGCGCCGGCGGCATGCCGGAACTGGTGCCCGTGCAGGCCGGCGGCCGGCAGCCGCAGCGGCGCGAACAGCGCGTCCAGCTGCGCCAGCGGACGCCCGCTGACCAGCGCGACCGCGCCGTGCAGGCGCCGGCTCAGGCGGCCGATGGCCTCGCGTACCTCGGGCAGCACGTGCACCGCGGCGGGGTCCGCGGTGAACTCCACCAGGGTGCCGTCGACGTCGAGGAAGAGCGCGCAGTCGTCGCCTAGCGCGGGTGGTGATGGACGGGATGGCGTCTCGTCGACCATGCACCCATTGTGCACGAACTGCCCGTGAGGGGCAGGTCGGCAGCGCCGCGGCCGCGCGCCGCGACGCCTCAGAACGCGTAGCGCACGCGGCCGTACAGGTAGCGGCCGTTGCTGCCGAGCGGCGAGAGCACGTCGTAGGGCAGGTTGCCGAAGTAGTGGATGTCCTCGTTGGAGCGGTCCGGGTAGGCGTCGGTGAGGTTGCTGCCGCCGAGGGCCAGGCTCCAGCCCGGGGCGGGCGCGTACTCGACCTCGGCGTCCAGCTGCCATTCGGCGCCGTAGCGCTGCTCCGGCTGGAAGCCGCCGCCGAAGTCGAACACCCGCCTGGCGCTGCCGTGGCGCTGCACGCGCGCCAGCAGGTTCCAGCGGTGGCCGGCCCAGCTGGCGCTGAGGAGCGCGCGGGTGCGCGGTGCCGCGTCGGTGAGGGTGTTGCGTTCCTCCACCCCGAACAGCACGTAGGACGGATCCAGCGCCGACAGCTGCGGCGGGGTGGCGACGATGTGCTCCAGTTCGGTCTTCGCGTAGCTCCAGGCGCCGGTCAGCAGCAGGCGGCCACCGGCCAGGTGGTCGCGCCAGTTGGCCACCAGCTCGGCGCCGCGGGTGCGGGTGTCGGCGGCGTTGACGAAGAACTGCGCGCTCTCCAGGGCGGGGACGTCGAAGTTGGCGGCGACGAAGGCGGCCAGCGCGTCGCCGGTGATGGCCTCGGACAGGGCGATGCGATCGTCGATCTCGATCTGGAACAGGTCCAGCGACAGGTCGAGGCGTTCGCCGATGCGCGCGGCCAGGCCCAGGCCGAGGTTGCGCGACTGCTCCGGGTCGAGGTCGCGCGCGCCAAGGGCGCGGGCGATCGGGTTGGCCACCGCCAGCAGCCGGCCCTGCACCAGCTGCCCGGCGGCGTTGTAGCCGGTGCTGGTGGACTCGAAGCCGACCTGCGCCAGCGACGGCGCGCGGAAGTTGCTGGACAGCGTGCCGCGCAGTGCCAGCCGCGGGGTGAACGCGTGGCGCGCGGCGAGCTTGCCGGTGAACTGGCCGCCGAAGTCCTGGTAGTGCTCGTAGCGCGCGCTGAGGTCGGTGCTGAACGCCTCGCCGAAGGACGAGGACACGGTGGCGTAGGCGCTGGCCACCTCGCGGCGGAGGTTGGCCTGGTCCTGCGGGGTGAGGCCGCCACCGGCCTGGGCGCCGGCCGGGCGGTCGCGGTATGGGCCGGCGGCGTAGCTGGCCGGGTCGCCGGCGCCGGTCTGGTAACGCTCGGCGCGGAACTCGGCACCCAGGGCCAGCACGTGGTCCGCACCGGCGCCGGCGAAGCCGCGGCTGAAGTCCAGGTTGGCCAGGGTCTGGGCGAAGCGGTAGTCGGCCACGCGGAAGCGGGTGGGGCTGTCCGGACCCAGCGAGGCGTTGAGCGATTCGCGCAGCCGGTAGGTGAACTCGTTGGCACCATGGTCGAGGCTGGCGTCGTAGTCCCAGGCGCCGAGGCGGCCGCGCACGCCGGCCACCAGGCCGACGTCGAGGTTCTCGCCGACCGAAACCGGGCGGTAGCCGTGTGGATACACCTGCGGCCAGTTGGCCTCGCCTTCCGGGTAACGGTAGTAGTTGGCGCCCTCGGTATCGCGCTGGTGCCAGGTGCCGAAGCCGTACAGCGCGGCGTCGCCGGGCAGCGGCAGTTCGGCGTTGAACCAGCCGTCCAGCTGCCTGGAGTCGCCGTCGCCGAGGTGGTAGTTGCGGCGGCCTTGCACGGCGAGGTTGGCCGGGGTCTGGTCCCAGGGCGGAACCTGGTCGAAGCCGGCGCGGTTGGTGGCATTGCGCTGCTGGTAGCCGGCGCCCAGGCGCAGGAAGCCGCCGTCGCCCAGGGCGATGCCGGCCTGGCCATGGGCATGGCCAGTCTGGCCGTCGCTCAGGCGGCGCCCGATCGGCTCCAGCCGGGTGTGGTGCAAGCCATAGCCGGCCTCCAGGGCGCCGCCTTCGGCGCCGCCGGCGAGGATGATGTTGACCACTCCGGCCACCGCGTCCGATCCGTACTGGGCGCCGGCGCCATCGCGCAGCACCTCGATCCGCGCCACCGCGCCGACCGGGATGGCGTTGAAATCGACCGGCGTGGTGCCGCGGCCGATCTTGGAGTCGGTGGACACCACGGCGCTGGTGTGGCGGCGGCGCCCGTTGACCAGGACCAGCACCTGGTCCGGCGAGAGCCCGCGCAGCTGCGCCGCGCGCACGTGGTCGGCGCCGCCGGAGTTGGACTGGCGCGGGAAGTTGAACGAGGGCAGCAATGCCTGCAGCGCGCTGCCCAGTTCGCCGGACGGGCCCGTGGCGCGGCGCAGGTCCTCGGCGGTGAGCACGTCCACCGGCGAGGTGGACTCCAGCACGGTGCGGTCGCTGGCGCGGGTGCCGGTGACGATGACCTGGTCCAGGGTGGTGGCGGCGACGGGCGCCTGCGCGGCGGCGGTCGCGGGCAGGGCGAGGGTCAGGACGAGGGCGAGGCGGGTGCGGGAATGGGCGGACATGCGGCGGCCTGCTCGGGGATCCTTATATCCATCCGGATGGAGCGATAGGATAGGCGCGTCCTTCGCGGCCACGAGGCGTGGGATCGGCATCAGCACATGACGGCGGGTTATTTCCGTCGCAGGATGGGCTGCCGACACGCTTCGCGCCCTGGTTTCCTGGAGCTGCCATGCATCGTGTCCCCTGCCTTGCGCTGTTGCTTGCCGTGATGCTCCCGGCCTGCGCCGGTGCGCCGGCGGTGGGGCCGCGGCTGCAGGGCGATGCTACGCGCCCGGCCGAGGCCGCCGGCTGGGTGCGCAGCGAGCTGTATTTCGGCGTGGGCCGCGAAGATGGCCCCTCCACGCGGCCGCAGACCGACGCCATCGACGAGGCGCGCTGGCGCCGCTTCCTGGACGAGGAAGTCACCCCGCGCTTTCCCGACGGCCTGACCGTGCTCGATGCCTACGGCCAGTGGCTGTTCCGCGGCGACGCCGAGCCGCAGCGGCTGCGCAGCAAGGTGCTGGTGGTCCTGCACGAGGACACGCCGCAGCGCCGCGCCGACATCGAGGCCATCCGCCTGGCCTGGAAGCGGGCCACCGGCCACCAGTCGGTGCTGTGGTCGCGGCAGCCGGCCGAGGTTTCCTTCTGACCGGCGCGTGCCGGTCCCGCGATGCACGACCGTCCCGTCTCCACCCCACGAGGAGCCACCCGATGAACCCGTCGCACGTCATCCCGGCCCGGCGCTGCCGCCTGGCCACCGCCGTCGCCCTGCTGCTGGCCGTGCCGGTGCTGCACGCCCAGGAGGCCTCCACGCTCGATGCGGTGCAGGTCACCGCGCAACGCAAGGTCGAGAACATCCAGGACGTGCCGGTGTCGATCACCAGCGTGGATGCGGAGAAGCTCGAGCTGTATGGCTCCGGCGGCGCCGACATCCGCTTCCTCTCCGCGCGGGTGCCCAGTCTCAACATCGAGTCGTCCTACGGCCGCGCCTTCCCGCGCTTCTACATCCGCGGCCTGGGCAACACCGACTTCGACCTCAATGCCTCGCAGCCGGTGTCGCTGGTGTACGACGAGGTGGTGCAGGAGAGCCCGCTGCTGAAGGGCTTCCCGCTGTTCGACCTGGAGCGTGTGGAAGTGCTGCGAGGCCCGCAGGGCACGCTGTTCGGGCGCAATACCCCGGCCGGCGTGGTCAAGTTCGAATCGGTGCGGCCGTCGCGGGAGTTCGGCGGCTACGCGAAGCTGGGCCTGGGCAGCGACGAGATGGTCAACTTCGAGGGCGCGGTCGGCGGCGCGCTGGGCCAGCGCTGGTCGGCGCGCCTGTCGGCGCTGTACCAGCGCCGCGACGACTGGGTCGACAACACCCTCGACGGCGCGCCCAACGAGGGTTTCGAGGGCTACGACGAATCCGCGGTGCGGGTGCAGTTCCTGTACGAGGGCGACGCCTTCGAGGCGCTGCTGAACCTGCACCGGCGCGACCTCAACGGCACCGCGCGCCTGTTCCGCGCCAACATCATCCAGCCGGGCACGAACGACCTGGTCCCCGGCTTCGACCGCGAAAAGGTCTCGCTGGACGGCGTGAACTTCTCCGACCTGGAGACCTGGGGCGCCAATGCGCGCCTGCGCTGGGACTTCGATGGCCTGGTGCTGCACTCGATCAGCGGCTACGAGACCGCCGAGTCGCTCAACCGCGGCGACATCGACGGCGGCTACGGCGCGGTGTTCCTGCCTGATTCCGGCCCCGGCGTGATCCCGTTCGCCTCCGAGTCGGCCGACGGCCTGCCCGACCACGAGCAGCTGACCCAGGAGTTCCGCCTCGAATCGGACAACGACGGCCCGTTCAACTGGCAGGCCGGCCTGTTCTGGTTCCGCGAGGACATCACCATCCATGGCTTCAACTACGACTCGCTGGCCCCCGGCAACCCGCAGGCCGGCTTCGCCGTGCAGCAGCAGGAGAACACCGCCTGGGCCGTGTTCGCCTCCGGCGAGTACGACGCCACTGACCGGCTGAAGCTGCGCGGCGGCCTGCGCTATACCCGGGACAAGAAGGACTTCGCCGCCCAGGTGGTCGAAGGCGCGCCGTTCGGCGCGCCGGTGGGCGGCCCGTACCGGGTGCACACCGACGCCAACGATGTCAGCTGGGACGCCAGCGTGGTGTACGCGGTGGACGAGGACGTGAACCTGTACGCGCGCGTGGCCAAGGGCTTCCGCGCGCCCTCCATCCAGGGCCGGCTGCTGTTCGCCGATCCGGGCGCGCCCAACGGCGGCGTGACCACCGCCGATTCGGAGGAGGTGATCTCCTGGGAGGCCGGCATCAAGGCCGACCTGTGGGACCGCCGCGCGCGCCTGGGCTTCAACCTGTTCCGCTACACGGTCGACGACCAGCAGATCATCGCCGTCGGCGGCGGCAGCAACATCGCCACCCTGCTCAACGCCGACCGCACCGTGGGCCAGGGCTTCGAGCTGGACCTGGAGGCGTACCTGGCCGACCAGCTGCTGGTCACCCTCGGTTCCAGCTACAACGACACCGAAATCCGGGACGACACCCTGGCGGTGGCGCCGTGCGCCGCCTGCACCGTGACCGACCCGCTGGACGCATCCGGCCGCGCCCTGATCGACGGCAACCCGTTGCCGCAGGCGCCGGAGTGGGTGCACAACCTCAGCGCGCGCTATGGCGTGCCGCTGGCCGGTGGCGAGCTGTACTTCCTCACCGACTGGGCCTACCGCAGCGAGGTCAACTTCTTCCTGTACGAGTCGCGCGAGTTCCGCGGCAAGTCCTCGCTGGAAGGCGGCCTGCGCATCGGCTACCTGTGGAACCAGGGCGACCGGGAAGTGGCACTGTTCGGCCGCAACATCACCGACCAGGAGCGCATCGTCGGCGCGATCGACTTCAACAACCTCACCGGCTTCCTCAACGAGCCGCGTACCTGGGGCGTGGAGTTCCGCACCCGGTTCTGACCGCGGACGGGGCCGGCGCCGCCGCCGGCCCCGTCGCGCCTTCCCAGCCTCACGGGCCGGCCGGCGCCGCCCCGCTTCCACGCGACCCGAGCGAAGACCATCCCGATGTCCAATGCCCCCGCCCAGCCCCGCCCCCTGCCCTGGATCGTCGCCGGCGACCTCAACGGCTTCTTCGGCCTGGTGGTCGACAACCTGTCCATCCTCGGCTTCATCGCCGCGGCCCTGGTCGGGATCTTCCAGTTCCCGGCGGAGGTCGTGTTCGGGCGCATGTTTCCCGGCACCGCGCTGGGCGTGCTGGTGGGCAACCTGGTCTACACGGTGATGGCGCGGCGCCTGGCACTGCGCAGCGGGCGCGACGACGTCACTGCCATGCCACTTGGCCTGGATGCGCCGACCAGCATCGGCATGGCCCTGCTGGTGCTGGGTCCTGCCTATGCCGGCTTCACGGGGCAGGGCATGGCCACCGATGCGGCGGCAATGGCGACCTGGCAGCTGGGCATGGCCTCGCTGGTGGTGATGGGCGTGCTCAAGCTGGTGCTGTCCTTCGCCGGCGACTGGGTCACGCGGGTGCTGCCGCGCGCGGCACTGCTGGGTTCCATCGGCGGCGCCGCGCTGGCGCTGCTGGGTTTCCTGCCGCTGATCGAAACCCTGCGCAATCCGGTGGTCGGCATCGCCACCCTCGGCCTGCTGCTGTACGTGCTGGTCGGCAAGGGGCGGCTGCCATGGCGGGTGCCGGGCGTGTTCGCCGCGTTCGTCGCCGGCACCGCGCTGTACTACGGGCTGGGCCTGGCCGGCCTGGGCCTGCCGGGTTTCGAACTGCCGCCGCTGCAGCCGCTGGCCTTCGTGCTGCCGCTGCCCAATGCCGGCTTCATCGCCGGACTGCCGTATACCGTGCCCTACCTGCCGCTGCTGCTGCCGTTCGGTCTGCTGATGGTGGTCGGCGGCATCAACGTGGCCGAAAGCGCGCGCGCGGCCGGCGACGACTACCGCACCCGCGACGTGTTGCTGGCCGAGGCGGTGTCCACCCTGGTCGCCGGTTTCTGCGGCGGCGTGGCCCAGACCACGCCCTACATCGGCCAGCCGGCGTACAAGCACATGGGCGCGCGCCACGGCTACACCCTGCTGACCGGCCTGTTCATCGGCCTGGGCGGCGTGTTCGGCTACGTGTCGATGCTGGTGCAGTGGCTGCCGGTGGCGGTGCTGGCGCCGATCATCGTCTACGTCGGCCTGGACATCACCCTGCAGGCCTTCCACGAAAGCCCGCGCCGGCACGCGCCGGCGGTGGCGCTGGCGTTCCTCCCGGCGATCGCCTACCTGCTGGTGATCAAGCTGGGCAATCCGGCCTGGATCCCGACGGCGACCTTCGCCGCGCTGTACGAGGGCGGCGACGGCCACGGCCTGGCCGACCTGGCCGCAATCGTGACCCTGGGCAACGGCTTCATCATCACCGCGATGCTGTGGGGCACGGCGCTGGTGGCGCTGGTGGAGCAGCAGCCGCGCCGTGCCGCAGCGGTGCTGCTGCTGGCCGCGCTGCTGACCCTGGTCGGGGTGGTCCACTCGGTGGATCCGCGCGGCGGGATCTATCTGCCGTGGTCGCTGCAGGGCGTGCGCGCCACCATCGCCTGGCAGTTCGCCGCGGCCTACGCGGTGCTGGCGCTGCTGCTGGGCCTGCTGTCGTTGCAGGCGCCGCGCCCGGCGCAGGCGCCCGGCGCGCACTGAATCCGACCGGCGGCGGGAACCCCGCGCGCCGGCGCCGGTCACACCTGCATGTCCGCAACAGAAGGAGACGACATGCAGCAAGCACGCACGCGGCCGGCCCGTTGGCCCTGGCTGCTGGTGGCCATCGCGGTGGCCGCGGCCGCCTGGTGGCTGTTGCGGCCCGCGCCGCCGGCGCAACCGCAGGCACCGGCGGCGGCCTCCGCACCGGCGACCGGCGACGAACTGCCGCCGCCGCCCATGGCCGGCGAGGACGGGCCGCCTGGCATCCAGCATCCGGTGGAGCCGCCCGCCGAGGCCGCCGACGCGGCCATCCCCGCCCTGGCCGACAGCGATGCGGTGGTGCTGCAGGAACTGGAGGCACTGGCCGGCGACGCCCCGCTCCTGTCGATCCTGGTGCGCGAGCACGTGGTGCAGCGCCTGGTGGTGATGGTCGACAACCTCACCCAGCCGCATGTGCCGGCCACGGCGCTGGCCTTGCGCCAGGTGCCCGGCGGCTACGCGGTGGTGGAAGGCGAGGGCGGCACGGTGGCCGATGGCGAGGCCAATGCCGCGCGCTATGCGCCTTACGTGGCCGCCTTCGCCGCGGCCGACGCGCAGCGCGTGGCCGCGCTGTACCGCCGCTTCTATCCGCTGTTCCAGCAGGCCTATGCCGAGATCGCCGGCCCGGACGCGTACTTCAACGACCGCCTGGTGCAGGTGATCGACCACCTGCTGCAGGCGCCGGTGCCGCCGGCCGGCGCGGAGCTGGTGCGCGACGAACGCGGGCGCTGGCGCTACGCCGACCCGGCGCTGGAATCGGCCTCGGTCGGGCACAAGGCGCTGATGCGGCTTTCCGCCGCGCAGCAGGCCGAGGTCAAGGCCCAGCTGCGCGCGCTGCGCCGGGCACTGGCGCGGCCCTGAGGGCCACGGGCGGGCGGCGCGGGAGTATCCTGCCCGCCCGCCCGTGCCGTTTCGCCCCGATGTCCGGCGCCGCCCCACGCCCGTTCTCCCTGTCCACGGCCGCCGAGCCCACCGTGTTCCAGCAGCTGCTGGGCGCGCCGTTCTTCAACCTCCCGCCGAGCCTGCGCCGCCTGCATTCGATCCGCGGCCAGGATGCGTTCGCCGGCGAAGTGGACATCGAGCGCGGCCGCGGCCTGCTGGCGCGCCTGTGCGGCCGCCTGGCGGGCCTGCCTCCGGCGATGCAGGCGGCGCCGCTGCGGGTGGAGTTCAGCGCCGATCCGCGGTCCGAGACCTGGCGCCGCCAGTTCGGCAGCCACCGCCTGGCCACCCGCCTGCGCTGCCGCAAGGGCCTGCTGGCCGAGCGCCTGGGCCCGCTGCAGTTCCGTTTCGCGGTGCACGCGGCCGAGGGCACGATCTACTGGAACGTGGCCCGCGTGCGCCTGCTGGGGGTGCTGCCGCTGCCGGCGCGGCTGTTCCAGCGCGTGCGCTGCCGCGAATGGGAGCAGGACGGGCGCTACCACTTCCACGTGGAGGCCGCCCTGCCGCTGGCCGGGCCGGTGATCGCCTACCACGGCTGGCTGGAACCGGCTGCGGACGAAGCCGGCTGAGGCGGCGCGCTCAGGCGGGCAGGTCGGCCGGGCCGGTCTGCAGCAGGAAGGCCAGCTTGCGTTCACGCGGCAGGCGCTTGATCTGCCACTCGGCGCGCGAGGCACTGGCGCGGTCCGGGAACGGGCGGCTGCCAAGCAGGCGCAGCGGCGGGTTGGCCCGGGTATAGCGCGCGCCCTTGCCGGCCAGATGGGCCTGGTAGCGCGCCTCCACGTCCGGGCTGATGCCGGCGTACCAGGCGCCGTTGCGGCATTCGATCAGGTACAGGAGCCAGGGGCGGGCCGGGGCGGGCATGGCCGGATTATCCCGAACGGAGGCCGGCCCTGCGTATCGCCGGGGCTTGAAACCGGCCAGGCCAGCCGCATCTGGTGGACATCGCCGGCCTCGCCGGCCCCCTCTTCGAGGAATATCCGATGCGGATGGACAAGCTCACCTCGCGTTTCCAGCAGGCGCTGGCGGACGCGCAGTCGCTGGCCGTGGGCCGCGACCACAACCTGCTCGAGCCGGTGCACGTGATGGTTGCCCTGCTGGACCAGGCCGGCGGCAGCACCCGGCCGCTGCTGGCCCAGGCCGGGGTCAACGTGCCGCTGCTGCGCGAGCGTCTGGGCGAGGCCCTGGAGAAGCTGCCGAAGGTCGCCGGCCAGGCCGGCAGCCTGTCGGTCGGCAACGACCTGGGCCGGCTGCTCAACCTGACCGACAAGCTGGCCCAGCAGAAGGGCGACCAGTTCATCGCCAGCGAGTGGTTCGTGCTGGCCGCGCTGGAGGACACCGGCGCCGTCGGCCAGGCGCTCAAGGCCGCCGGCGCTGACAAGGCGCGCCTGCAGGCGGCGATCGACAAGGTGCGTGGCGGCGAGACCGTGCAGTCGGAGAACGCCGAGGACCAGCGCCAGGCGCTGGAGAAGTACACCATCGACCTCACCGCGCGCGCCGAGTCCGGCAAGCTGGACCCGGTGATCGGCCGCGACGAGGAAATCCGCCGCACCATCCAGGTCCTGCAGCGCCGCACCAAGAACAACCCGGTGCTGATCGGCGAGCCGGGCGTGGGCAAGACCGCGATCGTGGAAGGCCTGGCCCAGCGCATCGTCAAGGGCGAGGTGCCCGAGCAGCTCAAGGGCAAGCGCGTGCTGAGCCTGGACATGGGCGCGCTGATCGCCGGTGCCAAGTTCCGTGGCGAATTCGAGGAGCGGCTGAAGGCCGTGCTCAACGACCTGGCCAAGAACGAGGGCCAGATCATCCTGTTCATCGACGAGCTGCACACCATGGTCGGCGCCGGCAAGGCCGAGGGCGCCATGGACGCCGGCAACATGCTCAAGCCGGCGCTGGCCCGCGGCGAGCTGCACTGCATCGGCGCCACCACCCTGGACGAGTACCGCCAGTACGTGGAGAAGGACGCCGCGCTGGAGCGCCGCTTCCAGAAGGTGTTCGTGGGCGAGCCGAGCGTGGAGGACACCATCGCCATCCTGCGCGGCCTCAAGGAGCGCTACGCGGTCCACCACGGGGTGGAGATCACCGACCCGGCGATCGTGGCGGCGGCGACCCTGTCCAACCGCTACATCGCCGACCGCCAGCTGCCGGACAAGGCCATCGACCTGATGGACGAGGCCGCCAGCCGCATCCGCATGGAGATCGACTCCAAGCCCGAGGAGCTGGACCGCCTCGAGCGCCGCCTGATCCAGCTGAAGATCCAGCGCGAGATGCTGAAGAAGGAGACCGACGAGGCCTCGAAGCAGCGCCTGGCCGACCTGGAGAGCGACATCGGAAAGCTCGAGCGCGAGTTCGCCGATCTCGACGAGGTGTGGAAGTCGGAGAAGGCTGCCCTGCAGGGCGCCACGAAGATCAAGGAGCAGATCGAGCAGGCCCGGCTGGAGCTGGAGGCCGCCCAGCGCCGCCAGGACTACGCGAAGATGAGCGAGATCCAGTACGGCGTGCTGCCGGCGCTGGAGAAGCAGCTGGCCGCGGCCGACGAGGCCGAGAAGAAGGAGTTCCGCCTGGTCCAGGACAAGGTGACCGCCGAGGAGATCGCCGAGGTGGTCAGCCGCTGGACCGGCATCCCGGTCAGCAAGATGCTGGAGGGCGAGCGCGACAAGCTGCTGCGCATGGAGGAGGAGCTGCACAAGCGCGTGGTCGGCCAGGACGAGGCGATCCGCGCGGTGTCCGACGCGGTGCGTCGCTCGCGTGCCGGCCTGTCCGATCCGAACCGCCCGATCGGCTCGTTCCTGTTCCTGGGCCCGACCGGCGTGGGCAAGACCGAGCTGTGCAAGGGCCTGGCCGAGTTCCTGTTCGACAGCCCCGAGGCCATGGTCCGCATCGACATGAGCGAGTTCATGGAGAAGCACTCGGTGGCCCGCCTGATCGGCGCGCCCCCGGGTTACGTCGGCTACGAGGAGGGCGGCTACCTGACCGAGGCCGTGCGCCGCCGGCCGTACTCGCTGATCCTGCTGGACGAGGTGGAGAAGGCGCATCCGGACGTGTTCAACATCCTGCTGCAGGTGCTGGACGACGGCCGCCTGACCGACGGCCAGGGCCGCACGGTGGACTTCCGCAACACGGTCATCGTGATGACCTCCAACCTCGGCTCGCACCAGATCCAGGAACTGTCCGGCGACGGTTCGCCGGAGGCCTACGTGCAGATGAAGGCGGCGGTGATGGGCGTGGTGCAGGCGCACTTCCGCCCGGAGTTCATCAACCGGCTGGACGAGATCGTGGTGTTCCACCCGCTGGACAAGGCGCAGATCAAGTCCATCGCCCGGATCCAGCTGCACGGCCTGGAGAAGCGCCTGCACGAGCGCGGCCTGAAGCTGGAGCTGTCGGACGCGGCCCTGGAAGTGCTGGGCAACGTCGGCTTCGACCCGGTTTACGGCGCCCGTCCGCTCAAGCGCGCGATCCAGGCCCAGGTGGAGAACCCGCTGGCGCAGAAGATCCTGTCCGGCGAGTTCGGCAACGGCGACACCGTCAAGGTGGATGCCGACGGGGGCCACCTGGCCTTCGCGCGGGCGTGAACTGGTGATGGGTGATCGGGGCGGGCGGCGCCTGGGGGC